>CALVKX010000018.1 GCA_944333375.1 uncultured Eubacteriales bacterium | reverse complement strand
GGCCGCGCCGCAGGCGCAGGGGAAACGTGTCCTGGCGGAAAAGATCGCCGCAGGCGAGCTTTTTCGACACGCTGCGGGGCTGCATGCGTTGCATGCAGCCCCGTTTCGCATCCTCATACCTCGGGGATGACGACCTCGACCTCTTTTCCGGCCTGCGCCGAGCGGGCGATGGCGTCGATGATCGCCTGGTTGTAGAGGATCTGCGAGGACGGCACCGGCGCGGGCCCGCCGCTTTCGATGGCGTCGAGGAAGGAGCGGATCTTGCGGTCAAAAAGCCCCGGTTCCTCCGAGGGGATGATGGGCAGCTCCGTCACCGTCTGGAGCCCCGCCACGTCGGTGTACAGCTTCATGGGCCCGCCCACGGTGCCGTTCCAGCACTCCGTGGAAGGGATGCGCAGCGCGCCTTCCGTGCCCAGGATCAGCGTGTCGCCCGGCGTGTCCAGATGCATGGCCCAGGAGATGCGGAAATCCAGCACCACATCGCCCTCCAGGCGGATGAAGGCGGCGGCGAAGTCGTCCACGTCAAAGCGGGCGGCGTTCTGGGCGGCGGTGTGCAAGGCGTCGGGGTACTGGTAGCGCTCGCTCCGGCCAAAGAACGCGGAGGTGTAGCCGGTTACGGTCAGGGGCCGGGGGTAGCCGATGGCGTTGAGGACCATATCCAGCGAATAGCAGCCGATATCGCCCAGCGCGCCGATGCCCGCGGTCTTTTTTTCGATGAAGGTGCTGTTGGGAATCCCACGGCGGCGGCCGCCGCCGGTCTGGATATAGTAGACCTTGCCCAGCGCGCCGGAATCGACAATCTCCTTGATCTTTTGCATGTTGGCGTCCATGCGGGGCTGGAAGCCGATGGAGAGCAGCTTGCCGCTCGCCTTTTCCGCCCGGATGATGTCGGCGGCCTCCTCCACGGTCACGCTCATGGGTTTTTCCAAAAGGACGTTGACGCCCGCGCTCAGCGCGTCGATGGTGCATTGCGCGTGCGCCGTGTTGTAGGTGCACACGGAGACGGCGTCGAGCGGTTCGGCGGCCAGCAGGCTTTTGTGGTCCGGATAGCATCGGGCGTCGCTGAGGCCGTAGCGCTTGGCAAAGGCCTCCGCCTTGCCGGGGACCAGATCGGCCAGCGCCACAATTTTTACATCCGGCTGGTTGAGATAGCTCTCGGCGTGCGCCTCGGCGATCCAACCGGTGCCGATGATGCCCACGCGGAAGGTGCGCCCGTAGGCGCGCTCTTCGCGCCGGGACGGGGTGAAACTGGAGAGCACGTTGTCGCTCATGGTGAGAAAGCCTCCTTCATAGAGATGGATAAACGAAGCCTTCGGCACGCGGGAAAACCGTTGCCCATGCCTTGATTATACCGGGTCCGGGGCGGTTTGTCGAGCGCGGATTGTGTTCTGACAGGGGGTATGGTATAATGGCCCCGTCTGGGCGCATTGCCCCGAAAGCGGAAAACAAAGAGGTGAGAGCATGGCGGAACTTACCTATAAATGTCCAAGCTGCGGCGGTTATCTGACCTTTGAGCCGGAGGAGGGCAACTGGAAATGCCCGTTTTGCCATTCGGTTTTTGAGGAGGAGGCCCTGCTTCAAAGGGAAGGGCAGGCGGCGCAGAGCGGCGGCGATGCCTCCGGCAGCGCGCAGGTGACCTATCACTGCCCCGCCTGCGGCAGCCAGATCGTGACGGACGAAACCACCGTGGCCACGCATTGCTACTACTGCCACAGCCCGGTGGTGCTACAGGGGAAGCTGACCGACGACATGCGTCCCGACGGCGTTGTGCCCTTTGCCATCGACCGGGAAAAGGCGGCCGACAGCTTTTTAAGCTGGGTCAGGCATAAGCGCTTCGTCCCCAAGGGCTTTTTCAGCGCCGTCCGGGTCCGGGAGATGAGCGGGGTGTATTACCCGCATTTCGTGACCGACCTGGAGGCCGAGGGCTGCATCGACGGCGAGGGCCGAAACGTCAGCGTCGCGGAAACGCCCAAGTACATCATCACCAGCACGCGGCATTACCACGTGCGGCGCGAGGGCCGGTTTCACTTCAGGGGCATCCTGCGCCCCGCGCTCTCCAGCGCCAACCGCAAGCTCAGCGATGGCATCCATCCCTTTCCGCTGGAGGATGTAAAACCCTTCGCGGGCGCGTACCTCTCGGGCTTCCTGGCCGAGCGGCGCGACCTGGACGCCGATTCCATCCGGGAGGATGTGGAGCGGGAGGCCCAGTCCTATGTGGAGCCGCTGCTGGCCGACGACCTGCACTACGACAGCTACAGCGTAAACGCCTCCTCCGAGGTGAAGAAGCGCACCACACGCTACCTGCTCCTGCCCACCTGGGTGCTCACCTATCCCAACCGCAAGGACCCCAAAAATCCCTACTACTACGCCATGAACGGCTGCACGGGGCGGGTGTGCGGAAAGCTGCCCATCGACCTCAAAAAGCTCTCTCTGGCCGGGGGCGGCGTGGCTGCGGCGGTCTTTGTGATCGGCTGCGTGCTGAGCTATTTTCTGTTTTGAGGGGGATGAAGGCATGAAGCTCAAGAAACGGTGGGCCGCCGCGCTGCTTTTGGTGCTTGTGGCGCTGCATGCCGCCGCGCTGGCGGCAGGGGCGCGCGTATACGACATGGCGGACCTGTTCAGCGCTCAGGAGGAAAAGGAGCTGGAGGAGGCCATCGCACGCTTTCAGGAGGAGACGGGCATGGACTTTGTCATCGTCACCTCCGACGAGCCCGTGGAGGACGGGGAGCAGCACCGCGCGGCCGACGAGTTCTACATCCGGGGTGATTTCGGCCTGGACGCCGAGGGCAGCGGCGCGCTGTACTACATCGACATGTACAACCGCTATCACTACCTCTATACCCGCGGCGAGATGATCGACTACCTGACCGGCGCGCGCATCGACGCGGCCATCGACGGCGGAAAGAGCCTGCTGGCGCAGGGCGATTACGTGGGCGCGGCGCTGGAGATGATGGAACGGGTGCGCGGGTACCTCGAAAGCGGGATTCCCGAGGGCCAGTACCGCTACGACATTCTCACCGGCGAGCGGCTGACCGCGCGGCACAAGGCGCTGACGGCCATGGAGATGCTGGTCTGCGCCGTCGTGGGGCTGGCCGCGGGGGCCGCGCTGGTGATCGTGGTCAGGCGGCGCTACCAGCTCAAGGGAAGCACCTACAGCTATTCCTTCCGTGAAAACTGCGAGGTGGAGATCACCGGTCGCACGGATGACTATCTGCGCACCACCACCACCCAGGCCCGCAAGCCCGACCCGCCGCGCTCCTCCGGGGGCGGCGGTCACGGCGGCGGGAGCGGCGTGCATAGCAGCAGCGGCGGCGGCCATCACGGCGGCGGAGGCGGACACTTTTGAGGCGGACGGCGATGAACGAAAACGGTTCGGTCGGCTGCGCCGTGGAGCGCATGCTCTGGCGCGGGGTGTTCGTTGGGTTTGCGGCGCTGTTTTTTACGGCGCTGCTGCCGATGGTCTGGGACCTGTTTTCCCCCTTTCTGATCGGCCTGGCCGTCGCGGCGCTGCTCAGTCCGCTGATCGCGCTGACGCAGGAGAAGCTGCACGTCCGGCGCGGGCTGGCGGTGGGGCTGTGGGTGACGGTGGCGGTCGCGGCGGCGCTGTGGCTGGTCTACTGGATCTGTTCGTTCGTGGTGGTGCAGCTGGCGGTGGCCTCGCCGGATGTGGTCACGGGCGTGGTGACCATGCTGCGCGCGGCGACGGAACGGCTTTTGGACATGTCCCGCGTCCTTCCCGATGCGCTGGGCGATACCATCCGCGCCTCGCTCAACAACGCCTTTCAGTCCCTGACGGACACGGGCATGCAGTTTGCCGGAAACGTTTTAAACGGCGCGCTCTCGGTGGCGGCAAGCCTGCCCTATGCCTTTATCTACGCGAATTTCCTTCTTCTGGCCGTGATCTTCATCACCAACCGCTACGAAAGCTGGCGCGGCTTTCTGGGAAGGCTGCGCCTCTTTGGGGGCGAGCGCTCCATCCGCCTTCTCAGGCAGTCCGCAGGGCGGGGGCTGGCGGGCTATATCCGGGTGCAGCTCCTCTTTTCGCTGCTCACGCTGCTCATCTCCTGGGTGTTTTTCCAGGCGGTGGGCTTTGAATACGCGTTTCTGATCGGCTTTGCGGCGGCGATTCTGGAGCTGATCCCCCAGTTCGGCTGCGGCGTGCTCTACATCCCCTGGAGCCTGGTGTGCTTTGTGCTGGGAGCCGCGCACAACGGCTGGCTGGTGCTGGGGCTGTACCTGGGCTATTCGCTCCTGCGCCGCGCGACGGAGCCGGCGCTGCTGGGCACCAACCTGGGGGTGTCGCCGCTTGCGTCGCTGGTGGGCATGTTCGTGGGCATGCGCCTGGGCGGCGTGGCGGGCCTCATCCTGGGGCCGATCGTGATGGTGGTGCTGGTCAGCGCGGTACGCTCCCACCTCTTTGACGGGGTGGCGCGCGACGCGCGGATCATCGCGGCGTGCGTGGCGCGCCGGTGGCACAGGGATCAAAAGGAGGAGCGCAATGCAGGATAAACCCCGTTGCGGCTGGGCCAAAGGGCCGCTGATGCAGGAATACCACGATGCGGAATGGGGCGTGCCCACGCGCGACGACCGGCGGCTGTATGAGATGCTGCTGCTGGAGGCGTTTCAGGCGGGGCTGTCCTGGCATGTCATCCTCAAGAAGCGGGAGAACTTCCGCCGCGCTTTCGACGGCTTTGACGCGCATAAGATCGCCGCATACGGCGAAGCTAAGATCGAGGAGCTGCTCACGGACGCGGGCATCGTGCGCTGCCGGCGCAAGATCGCCGCGGCGGTGGTCAACGCCCGCTGCTTCCTGGAGATTCAGCGGGAGGCCGGCAGCTTCGCGGATTACCTGTACAGCTTTACCGGCGGCCGCGTGGTGCCCTACGGCGGGGCGCGGGTGACCTCGCCGCTGAGCGACGCCATCTCCCGCGACCTCAGGCGGCGCGGGATGCGCTACATGGGCTCGGTAACGGTGTACAGCTATTTGCAGGCCGTCGGCGTGGTCAACGACCACGAGCCCGGCTGCTTCCTTTACCGGGCTGAGTGAGGGGGCGGCGGGGCGCGGCCGGGAGTAGAGCCTATGGAGCAGACCCTCTCGCGGAGGCTGGAGGCGTGGGACCGCCGCCTGGGCGGCCTTCCGCGCAAGGCGGCGCTGGTGGCGCTCACCCTGGCGGCGGTGGCGCTGGCGCTGGTCATCTTGCCCTATTGCTGGCCGTTTGCGGCCGCGTTTGTATTTTCACGCATGCTGGAGCCCTTCGTCCGCGTGGCGGCGAAGGGCTTCGGGCGTTTTCGGCCGGGGCGCAGGGCGGCTTCGGCCCTGGGCGTGCTTTTGTTGTTTGGCGTGGTGGGCGCGCTGGCGGCGGCGCTGCTGACGCGGCTGACGCGGGAGCTGGTCGCCGCGGTGCGGGCGCTGCCCCAGGCCGCCGTCTGGGTGGGCGAGGTGGCTGTGCCGTGGCTGCGCGAGGCATACGCGCAGGTGCGGGCGGCGCTGCCGGATCTCTTGCCCGACGTGCTGGACAACGCGCTGGCCTCGCTGGGGCAGAGCGCCGTGGGCTGGGCGGCCTCGCTGTCGGCCGCGGTGACCAGCGGCGCGTTCAGCACGGCGGCATCCATCCCGCACGCGCTGCTCAGCGCCGTGCTGCTGGTGATGGGCACGTATTACATGACCGCGGACCGGGCGCGCATCGCGGCGTTTTTTCACCGCGTGTTCCCCGTGGGGCTGATGCGCCACGGGAGGCTGGTGCGGGCGCGGCTTTGGCGCGCGGTGCTCATGCAGGTGCGAAGCCAGCTGATGGTATCGCTGGCGGTCACGGTGTTTCTGATGGCGGCCCTGGCCGCCTTCCGCGTGCGCTACGGGCTTTTGGCGGGGTTGGCCATCGGCGTGGCGGACGCGCTGCCGGTGCTGGGCGCCGGGCTGTTTCTCATCCCGTGGAGCCTCGTTTCCTTTATAACGGGCGAGGCGGGCATGGGGGTGCTGGCGGCGGCCCTGTACGTGGGCACGGTCATCATCCGGCAGGTGCTCGAACCGCGCATCGTGGGCAAAAACCTGGGCCTCTACCCGCTGGCGACGATGGCCGCCATGTACGCGGGCTACCGGCTGGTAGGCTTTCTGGGCCTGCTGGCGGGGCCGGTGCTGCTCAACGTCATCGCCGTGATTCTGGAGGCGGACGGCCGCGCCTAGTCCGTCAGGTCCGCCAAAACCAGGTCGATGGCCTCCTCGTGCGCGTAGTGCAGGGCCACGCCGTCCACGGCCAGCGCGTCGGAGAAGGCGTCGAGGCGGTAGGCCGCGATCTCGCGCCGCATGCCGCCCACGGTGGTCAGTGTGATGCGCCAGCGCGGGCTTTCGTCCGCGGGAACGGTCCAGCCGTCGGGCACATCGCCCGAGACGGTCAGGGCGTTGAGGCGCGAGGTGAGGGCGGTGAGCAGGTCCTCGCCGGCCGGCTCGCCGTTGAGGGTGACGGAGATGTCATAGACGACGTTGCCCTCCGCGTCGGTTTCCAGCTCATTGTTGGCCGGCACCCGCTCGGTGGATTCGGCGGTCAGGTGAGGCTGCGCGTCCGGCGATTCGATCTCCACGTCCCGCAGCGCCGCGCCGTCCAGGTTCGCCGGGGTGCGGGTGACCAGCGTCTCCAGCGTGGCGCCCAGCAGCGTTTCAATCAGGAAGCGGCTGATGAGGTAGCACTCGCCCGCGTATTCGCAGGTGTAGAAAAAGTCTCCCTCGGGGCGGCCGATGACAAATTGCAGCAACTGCTCCGCAACGTCCACGGTGGTGAACTGGCCGCTTTCGTCCACGGTGCTGACCACGCCGGCCGCCTGGTGCAGCCAGACGGTCAATTCGGGGTCATTTAGGCCGTAGGCGGCGCGGGTGGCGGCGCTGGCCTCGGCCTCGTGCGTCCCCAGGCGAAAGCTCGAAAGCGCGTTCAGCAGCGCCTCGGCCTGATCGGCGGCCACCGGGTAGCGAATGGGCGAAACCACGGCGGCGGAGATGTGCTCCGAGCCGTCGTTTGCAAAGGCGATCGCGAGCGTCTCCTCCCCGCGGGTGAGGACGAGCTGGTCCACCAGAAGGCCGGAGATGGAAATCTGCTCGACAGGCAGGAGGCGCGTTGCGGTGAGCAAAAGGGCCTCGGTGACGCTGGAGTCACACATGTATACGCTGTTGTCCCCGGAGCGGCGGAAATAGGCGTAGGGGGTGCCGGGTACATCCAGACCGAGCTCAAGGGTGGTCTGCGAGCCGTCCTCAAAGCATGCCAGCGCCGTGGCGCGCGGCGCGTCCAGCCCCATGTCCGAAAGGTGCTCGGCCACCTCAGCCACATCCTCGGTCACCACGCCCTGCACCAGCGTCTGGGTGACGGCCTTTATCAGGTTTTCCTCCTCGGAGGCATCAATATCCAGCCACTGGCCGTCCCGGGACAGCCTGAGATGGCCGTCCTGCATCTCAAGGGTATAGCCGCTTCCGTCCGCGTGGCGGATGGTCAGGCTCTCCAGCGCGGAATCGCTGTGCGGGGAAAGGGTGCGCTCCTGGGACTCCGTCGCGACGGAGAGCGGCTGGGCGGCGGGAAAGCGCTCCCTGATGAGCGGGAGCATCAAAATCGCAGCCACGCCCAGGACAAGTCCCACGCAAAGAAGAATGACGAGCAGGCGCATGCGGGGGCGGCGCCTGCGCTGTACCTTGGGGGGATGCTGCATGGCGTTCCTCCTTGCTTAGCGGTTGCGGCGGGGCAGAAGCACGCACAGGCCGGCTGCGAGGACCAGCAGGGGCACGGCCACGGTGAGCGCGATGCCAACCGGCTGGCTGCCCACCGTGAGGGCGGGCCGGACCGCCGCCGAGGCCATGAGGTCGAGGGAGACGATCTTGTCGGAGAGAAGCTGGCCCATGAGCATGACGATGAACTCCTGCACATAGCTGCGCTGATAGACGTATTCCTCGGTGAACAGCGCGCTGCTGCCGGCGATGAAGAGGCGGCTGATGTTGCCGTTGGCGTGCATGCGGTGGGCGTAGAGCGCCACGCTCAGCTCGCCGGAGCGGTCGCCGGGCTGCTGCTCGACGCTGTCCAGGCCGTCGGAGATGTCGCGCAGATAGGCCTTTTCACTGGTCTTGAGCACGGTGCCGGTGGTCAGGCTGTGGTCGGGCTCGCCGGGCGTCTCAAAGGCGCAGGCGGCGGGCATGAGCAGCAGGTCCAGCCCGCCTTCGATCAGGCTCTGCGTCATGTCCAGCTCCTCCATGTAGGGCACGATGGCCAGCGGGTTCTCATGATAGGCGCCGGGGTCCACCACGATGCCCGAAAGCGGCGTCACGCCGTAGCTGCGAAGAAACGAGAGGTAGTTGGGCACGCCCTCGAGGGGGTCGGTGTAGTCCCGGGTGATGAAAAAGCTGCCGCCCGCCTTGGCGAACTCGTCGATGAGCGCCACCTCCGTCTCGCTCAGGTCCTTCTGCGGCGAGGCGATAAGCAGCAGATCCACTTCCTCCAGCGCGCCGTCCCGGGACAGGTCGACGGAAACGCTGTCGTAGCCGTTGCTCCTAAAAAAGGAGAGCAGCAGTTCCAGGTCCTCCTCCGTCAGCTCGCCGTGGCCCTGCAAAACGCCCACCACCAGCGCCTCCGGGCGCGCCACCGAGGCGATGGCCTCCGTGAGCGACTTCTCATAGGAGAGGCCCTCGGGCTGGAAGGAGCCGGATTCGATGTCGTAGCCGGTGGTGAGAAAGTCGGTGTAGTCCAGGATCTTATAGCGGCCGGTGGCCTCGCAGCTGACGATCACGCTGTCGGCCTGGGCGGTCTTGTCCGCGTCGCCGGGAAAGCGGGTGAGGATGCCGGGGTTTTGCGCGATGTCGGTCTCCCGCACGGTCACGCGTTCGCTCAGGACGGCGTAGCGGTTGAGAAGCTGCAAAAGCTGCGTGTCCTCCGCGCCGCTCTGATAGAGCAGATAGAGCTCCACGTCGTTTTCAAGCTGGTCCAGCACGGCCTGCGTCTGCTCGCCGGTGGTGGCGTAGGCGTTGAAGCTCAGGTCCGCGCGCCAGCCGCATTCGTCCTCCAGCGTCTGGACAAAGACGTTCACCAGCACGCACAGCACCAGGAAGCCCACCGTCAGCAGCGCGCCCAGCTTGCCGTGGCGCCACTTGGGCTGACGAAAGCGCGCAAGGAGGGATGGCTTTTTCATGCCGCGCCTCCTTCCGAGAAGCGCCGCGCGTCCAGAACGCGCGTGGCGCACACCAGGCACGCCGCGATGAAGGTCAGGAAAAACAGCGCGCTCGCGT
Organism: uncultured Eubacteriales bacterium; assembly: GCA_944333375.1. The sequence goes on along the minus strand of CALVKX010000018.1, from coordinate 7,033 downwards.
AGCTGAACTGGCCCAGGCGGAAGGGCTCGTAGCGGTCATAGAGGCTCAGGAAGTTCAGCGCGTTCGACAGCCACCGCACCGACAGCCCCGTGGCCAGCAGGTCGGCCATCCACAGCACAAAGTTGGCCCCGAAGGCCGCCAGCGCGCCGGTCATCTGGTTTTTGGCAAAGCAGGTCACAAACAGGTCCAGCGCCAGAAACGACAGGCTTTGCAATAGAAAGCCCGTATAGCCCACGAACCACTCGCCCGCGTAGACCGTGCCGCACAGGGCGATGATGAGGGTATAGACGTTGGTGAGCAGGACCGTCAGAAGCATCACGCAGGCCGCGGCCAGGTACTTGCCCAGCACCACGGTTCCAAGCCCCGCGGGGCTGGTGAAGACGAGCTGGTCGGTGCGCTTCTGCCGGTCTTCGCAGATGAGGCGCATGGTCAAAAGCGGGGAGAGAAGCATGACCAGCGAGGTGAGCTGCGAAAGGAAGCTCAGCAGATCGCCCGAGAGGTTTTGCAGGTTGTAGAGATAGAAGATCAGCCCGGAGAGCGTGAGAAACACGCCCATGAACACATAGCCCACCGGCGTTCGGAAGTAGGCCAGAAAGTCGCGCTTGAAGATGGTCGCCACAGGGAGGCTCCTTTCCTATTGCGAGATGACGTTCAAAAACACCTGTTCCAGGCTGTCGCCCACCCGCGAGAGGTGCAAAATGGGGATGCTCAGCCCGCTGAACAGGGCAAACAGCCGCCGCTCCGGCTCCGCCTGGCGGTGAAAGAGCACCAGCGCCGTGGTCTGGTCGGGCTGCGCGGTGGGCTGCACGGTCACGCGGCGAACGCCCTCAAGGGCCTTAAGCCGGCCCACGACGGCGCTCTCGGCCGCGCCAACGGTCAACAGCAGCGTCACGTCCTCCGGCGAGCGCAGCTTCGCAAGGGGCGAATCCAGGCAGACCTGGCCGTGGTCGAGGATGACCACATGGTCGCAAAGCTGCTGGACCTCGCTGAGAATGTGGGAGGAAAAGACGATGGTGCGGCCCGAGCCCAGGGTGCGGATGAGCGCGCGGATCTCGGTGATCTGCTTGGGGTCCAGCCCCACGGTCGGCTCGTCGAGCACCAGCACGTCGGGATCGGCGCACAGGGCCTGGGCCATGCCCGCCCGCTGGCGGTAGCCCTTGCTCAGATGGCCCAGCAGGCGGCTGCGCATGGAGGTCAGGCCGGTCAGCTCCATCACCTCGTCCACATGCGCGGCGACGGCGCGCGGCGCAACGCCCCTGAGCGCGGCCACAAAGCGCAGGTATTCGCGCACCGTCATCTCGTCGTACAGGGGCGGCTGCTCGGGCAGATAGCCCAGGTGCCGCTTGGCCTCGGCGGGCTCAAGCAGCGGGTCGTGCCCGTCGATGAGCACGCGGCCCGAGCTGGGGGCCAGATACCCGGTCAAAATGTTAATCAGCGTCGTCTTGCCCGCGCCGTTTTGTCCCAGAAGCCCCAGCACGCTTCCCTTCTCCACCCGCAGGCTGACGTCGCTGAGCGCCCGGACGCTCCCGTAGCGCTTGGACACGTTTTCAATCTCAATCAAGGCACACAGGCCCTCCCGTCTGCGTGATCGGCGGATATCCGCCACAGCTTATCATACCATGCCGCGGCCGGGCGGGTGTGACGGAACTGTAAATTCGGCGCGGGAAGAAAAAGAAGTTGACAAGCCGGACGCGGCGTGATATACTCCCCTTCGTAAGCAGAAGCCGCCCGCTTCTCACCGCGCGAACATCTTGCGCAGGTCATGGCACGTAAGTCCATGAGGGGTCGTGATACGGCGGGCTGGCGTGCCCGGCGTTTTTTTGTGCCCAGCACAGAACGCATCCGTCAGATTTTGGAGGTGTATGGATATCAACGAGCCGATGATCAACGAGGAAATCCGCGACAGAGAGGTGCGCGTGGTCGCTACCGACGGCACGCAGCTTGGCGTCATGTCCATCCAGGCCGCTTTGCAGCTGGCCGAACAGCAGAATCTCGACCTGGTCAAGATCGTGCCCGGCGCTCAGCCGCCCGTGTGCAAGCTGATGGACTATGACAAGCACCGCTACGAGCAGTCCAAGCGCGAACGCGAGCTGCGCAAAAACCAGCGCATCGTGACGCTCAAGGAAGTGCAGCTCTCCGCCACCATCGAGGAAAACGACGTGCAGACAAAGTTCAAAAACGCCGTGAAATTCCTTGAGGACGGCGACAAGGTGAAGGTGAGCATCCGCTTCAGGGGCCGCCAGATCGCCCACGCGGACATCGGCCTGAAGATCATGCAGGACTTTGCCACCCGCATTGAGGAGTACGGCACCGTCGAGCGCCGTCCTCTGCTGGAGGGCCGCCACATGATTATGATCCTTGCGCCCAAGGCCGAGAAGAAGAGCTTCGCTGAAAAGAGCCAGCAGCGCAAGGAAAAGCACGCCGCCACCCAGGCGGCCAAGGCAAGCGAGGCGGAAAAGCGCGAAGCCAAGCCTCAGCCCAAGAAAAAGGTCAAGCGCGAAAGCGAGAACATGATTTGACCTGAGAAACGGCCATCCCGCGCCCGCGGGCGTTGAGCTTCGCGGGCGGATATGGATAGCACACGGAAGGAGGACAACCCCTATGCCCAAGCAAAAATCCCATCGTGGCGCAGCCAAGCGTTTTTCCTTCACGAAGAACGGCAAAGTGACGCATAAGCAGATGAACGCCAACCATCAGGTCCATTTGAAGACCACCAAGCGCACCCGCCACCTGCGCGCGGACGGCGTTGTGGACAATGCGGCCGAGGCGCGCACCATCCGCAAGCTGCTGCCCTACAAATAAGCTTTGCTAAGGATTCAAGGAGGATAAAGACATGGCACGTATCAAGGGAGCTGTAAACGCCCACAAGAAGCGCCGCAAGATGCTCAAACTGGCCAAGGGCTACTATGGCGCCAAGTCCAAGCAGTACCGCGCCGCCAGCGAGCAGGTGCGCCGCAGCCTGCGCTACGCCTATGAAGGCCGCAAGATGCGCAAGCGCGATTTCCGCCGCCTGTGGATCACCCGCATCAACGCGGCGGCCCGCATGAACGGCATCAGCTATTCCGTGCTGATGAACGGCCTCAAGCAGCACAACATCGCCATCAACCGCAAGATGCTGGCCGATATCGCCGTCAACGACCCCGCCGCCTTCACCAAGCTGGTGGAGACTGTCAAGGGCTGAGATCGACGCTTTCATGCCCCCTCGGACCGAGGGGGCTTTCGCATATCCAAGGAGGGAGCCCGTGCCTGCCATCACCACGCGCGGCATCGTGCTGCGCTTTGCCAACTACCGCGACCATGACCGCATGCTCACGCTGCTCAGCCCGCGGCTGGGCCGGCTGGACCTGCTCTCGCGCGGCTGCCGGCGGCCCAGGAGTCCGCTCATGCCGGCCAGCGAACTGTTCGTGAGCGGCGAATTCGTGGCGTTTGAAAAGGGCGAGCGGGCGGTGCTGACCTCCTGCGCCATCGAGGATACCTTCTATCCCCTTCGGCTGGACCCCTACCGCCTGACCTGCGCCAGCTACATGGCCTCGCTGTGCGCCTCGGCGGCGCAGCCCGCGCAGGCGGCGGAGGAGCTCTACGCGCTGCTGCTCAAGGGCCTGTACTACCTGGCCTACGACGGGGAGACGGACCCGCTCGGCCTGACGACGGCGTTCCTTCTGCTCTTTGCGGACGCGACGGGCTACCGTCCGCGCCTGAGCCGCTGCGCCCAGTGCCGAACGCCCCTGGACCTGAGCGGCGGCGGACGGCTGGACATCGCCGCGGGCGGCCTGTGCTGCGACCGGTGCGCGCCGCGAAGCGCGTTTCCCGTCACGCACGAGCAGATTGTATGGATGAGCGAGACGCTCCGCCTGGGCCTGACGCCCGAAAAACATACCGGCGCGGGCACGCTGTTTGACGTGCTGCGCCGGTATGTGGAAAGCCGTCTGGAAATGCCCATCAAGGCGGGCCGCCTGCTACCATGAGCGGGGCTGAAGCGTGCCGTCGTAGTAGGGAGCGCGGGAAAGGCGCGCCTTATAGGCGTTGGAGATGGTATAGCGGTAGGCGTACTCGGTCTGCCCGTTGAGCAGGCGGATGCGCTGGCGGGTGAGGTGGTACATCCCCGAGTCCCGCAGCCGGGGGAGACATTCCTCCAGCACCGCGCGCATGGCCTCCTGCTGCTCAGGCACGAGGTAGCGATAGCCGTTGGGCCACATCAGAAAGGCCGATTCCCCGGAATTGCAGTTGAGATAGCGGATTACGACGCCGGTTTTATCCACGATGAGCTGCTCGATGGAGCGCTTGCGCGACATCTGCAACAGGGGGAGCATGTCCTCAAAAAGCTGCGAGGCGTAGAGCTTTTTGACCCTCAGGCGCAGGCGCTTTTCCTCGCGGCGTTCCCGGAGAAAATAGGCGACGGTGCCACCCACCAACAGCATAGCCAGTGCAGATGGAAAGATTCCCTGCATGCGGCGACACCCCGATCAAACAACATTTTCGACATTATAGCACATCTTTCCTCAAGCCGCAAGCGCCGCAAACCTGGAAAAAGACGGAAATCGCACAGCCTGAGCGCTTTTGAAAAAGCCCTTTTCCAATGCCTTCGTTTTATGGTATACTATCCCCATGAACCAGTACTTGGGAAAGGATGAGGATCAATGGCCAATACCCTGCGCGAACCCATCGTTTTAGACGTCAACCATATGATGAGCGACATCATCGGCTACCAGTACGGCATTGACGCCGACCATGTGGACGCCATGAGCCAGGCGGCGAGCGCCGCCCAGCGCAGCGTCGAAAAGCGGCGCGGCACCGGCTGGCTGGGCTGGATGCAGCTTCCCTATGACCAGGAGGAAATCGTCAGCCATATCGAGCGCGTGGCCCGGAATGTCCGCGAGCAGTTTGACGCCTTTGTGGTGCTGGGCATCGGCGGTAGCGCCCTGGGTCCCATCGCCATCCAGCAGGCGCTCAACCACCTGCATTACAATGAGCTGCCCGCCGAAAAGCGCGGCGGCCCCCGCCTGTATGTGGAGGACAACATCGACCCCGAGCGCATGGCGGCGCTGCTGGATGTCATCGACGTCAAAAAGACCTGCTTTAACGTCATCACCAAATCCGGCGCCACGGCGGAAACCATGAGCCAGTACCTCATCATCTCCGAGCTGCTCAAAAAGGAGGTCGGCGAGGGCTGGGCCAGGCACATCATCGCCACCACCGACCGTGAGAAGGGCAACCTGATTAAGCTGGCCAAGGAGAACGGCTTTGAGCTGTTCCACATCCCCGCCAGCGTGGGCGGCCGTTTCAGCGAGCTCTGCCCCGTGGGCCTGCTTCCCGCCGCGGTGTGCGGCATCGACATCCGCGAGATGCTCGCCGGCGCTGCTGCGATGGACGAGCGCTGCAAGACCGACGACGTGTGGAAGAATCCCGCGCTGCTGGAGGCGGTGCTGCAGTACATCGCCATGCAGGAGATGGACGCCAACGTCCAGGTCGTCATGCCTTACGCCGACAGCCTCAAGTACATGGCCGACTGGTTCTGCCAGCTGTGGGCCGAGAGCCTGGGAAAGAACGTCACCCGCAAGGGCATGGCGGTCAACGTGGGTCAGACCCCGGCCAAGGCCCTGGGCGTCACGGACCAGCACAGCCAGCTCCAGCTCTATACCGAGGGACCCTATGACAAGGTCATCACCTTCCTCAAGGTCGGCCAGTTCCGCACCGTGACCGAGATCTCCCATGGTTGCGAGCAGTTCCCCGACGTGGCCTTCCTGGGCGGCAAGACGCTCAACGCCCTGATTGACGCCGAGCGCCGCGGCACCGAGTACGCCCTCTACCGCTCCGGCCGCATGAACCAGACCATCGTGCTCCCGGAGGTCAACGCCTATACCATCGGCCAGCTCCTGTTCTTCTTTGAGATGGCAACCGCCTACGCGGGCGAGCTTCTGGACATCGACGCCTTCAACCAGCCGGGCGTGGAGGAGAGCAAAATCGCCAGCTACGCGGTTCTGGGCAACCAGAGCGAGAAGTATCTCAAGAAGGCCGAGGAGATGAAGGGCCGCCCCGCCAGCAAAAAGGAATACGTGCTGTAAACTGCTTTTTAAGAAAGTTGAGCGTTCCGGCAAAGCCGGAACGCTCTTTTTGTGTCGGTCATACGGTGTCGGTGAGCTTGACGGCAACCACCGCCACGTTGCTCCAGCTCACGCCCGCGGACTCGCTGCGCACCACGAACGACCCCACTTCTTTGGATCGCACGAGGGTACAGGCGCTCTGGCTGAGCGTGACGGCCTGCGAGGGGCTGGTGACGGTGCGCGTCGAACGGGTGTTTTCCAGCGGAACCCCGTTGAAGACCACGACGGCGGAGATGGTGTAGGGGAAGGTGAGCCCTGCGCCGGTGGCCTGCGCGACGCCGCGGTAGTAGATCTCATACAGACCGGGCGAGAGGACGCTGATCTCCGAGGTGCGGGCGGTGCGTGAGAGGTCGTTTCCCGTGAGCATGGTGTTGGCAGCAAGGGAAATGGGCATATTTGCGCTGGCAAGCTGCTGCGGCGCGTCGCTTTCGGCCATCAGACTGGCCGCTGCGACAGCATTTGCACCCGTGGGACCGGTGGGCCCGGTAGGCCCGGTGGGACCCGTGGGACCTGTCGCGCCCGTTGCGCCGTCGGCACCTGTGGCGCCGGTCGCACCTGTCGCACCATCCGCACCAGTAGCGCCGGTAGGCCCGGTGGGGCCCGTAGCGCCTGTCGCGCCCGTGGCGCCATCTGTTCCGGCACGGCCCTCTGCGCCCGCGGCGCCATCCGCTCCGGTGGGGCCGGTAGGCCCTGTGGGCCCTGTGGGCCCGGTGGGGCCGGTGGGACCTGTCGCACCTGTGGCGCCCGTCGCGCCCGCAAGGCCCTCCGCGCCGGTGGGGCCGGTGGGACCCGTGGGGCCGGTGGCGCCGGTCGCGCCGCCGGAAGGCCCGGTGGAACCCGTGGGGCCGGTGGGACCCGTGGGGCCGGTGGCGCCCGTCGCGCCCGCAAGGCCCGTGGCACCCGTGGCGCCCGTCGCGCCGGTGGGGCCGGTG
>CALVKX010000017.1 GCA_944333375.1 uncultured Eubacteriales bacterium | reverse complement strand
CCACGGCATGGACTATCCCAGCATGATCTATGACGGCGCCTTTTCCGCCGCCCGCCACTACGGCCAGCCCAAGGCGCTGGGTGAGGAGCGCATCGACGCGCGGCAGGCGGTGGAAATCGCCCGGGTCTTCGTGGGCGAGGAGCGCGTGGCGCGCGCGGAGACGGGGCCGGAGAGCGGGGGCACGCTGGCCAGCTACGGCGTGACGCTCACGCTCAACGACGGCCTGGTGCTCAACGCCGAGGTGACGCGGCAGGGCGGGAAGATGCTGTGGATCATGCCCGAGCACGCGGCCTTCGGCGGCGGGCTGACGCTGGAGGAAAGCGCGGAGGCGGCGCGTACGTTCCTTGAGCAGCGCGGCTATGGCGAGATGGAGGCCAACCACTATCAGGTCTACGACGGCATGGCGGTCATCAACTTCGTGCCCGTGCAGGATGGGGCGCTGCTCTATCCCGATCTGGTCAAGGTGCAGGTGCGCATGGACACTGGCGAGCTGGTCGGCCTGGAAGCCAACAACTACCTCATGAACCACACCGTGCGCGAGACCCTCACCCCCGCCCTCACCGCCCAGGAGGCGCTGGAGCGGGTGAGCGGCCGCCTGGAGGCGCGCCAGCCCCGCCTGTGCGTGATCCCCTGCCTGGGCGGCGAACGCCTGTGCTACGAGATCCCCGGCCGCTATGAGGGGCGCGAATACCGCGTCTACATCGACGCGCTCACGGGCGAGGAGGCGGAGGTGCTCGTGATCGTGGACAGCGCGGCCGGAGTCATGGCGGCGTGAGGACGAGCCCATAAAAAATCCCGGCATGCCTGATGCCGGGATTTGATGCTTAGGAGAAGCCCCCGAGGGGCATTTTTGACTCCCTGCAAATCCCCGAAAATCCTTGATTTTACTGGCTTTTCCGGGGTTTCGTTGTTAATAAATTCTCGTCCGAAACCTGCTAATTTTTCGTGTTTTTTTTCCTTCCTTTTAGCAGGGTATTAGCAAATGCAAAGAAATATGGGAAACATCATTGAGTTAATCTGTAGCCCATAAATCACAGGAAACGCATTTGAAGTTTATTTTCCTCGAAATTGAGGTCAATAGACGGCGGGTAGAAATATTCATAATTTTGATGTATAATGGAGAATCAAGAGTAAGACAAACCGGAATTTTCTGTTAAGTTAAAGGCGGATATTTTGTCCGTCTTTTTCTATTGACAAACAATAGGTAATGTGTTACCTTTATAAAAGTAATATATTACCTATCGGAGGATGAAATGAATATAAAAGAAGTAATTAACAGTGACAAAGTTGATTTTACCGGAATCACATCATCTTATTTTTTGCTCGGTTTATTGAGTGCATTTGAAAATAGATTTCAAGCAATAGCAGATAGTACGATGAAGGAAATTAGTTGGAAACAGTTTTTTGCTGTTATCTGTATCAATATGTGTAAAGAAAAGCCAACGGTAAAGGAACTCGCAGAGATAATGGGTAGTTCCCATCAGAATGTAAAACAAATTTTATTGAAACTGGAGAAGAAAGGTTTTGTCAGTATTACGGTAGATGAAAGCGACAAGAGAAAACAGCGCATTGAACTTACTGATTATTGCAGAGAGTTTTGTGAAAAAAATGATGAGATGACTATGAGCATTATGAAGAAAATGTTTGAGGGAGTTTCAGAGGAGCAATTACAGATAACGATACAGACCATTATACAGATTGAAGATAATTTAAAGGAGATTCGAGATTATGAGTAGAGGTATTATTTTGTATCAATCAAAATATGGAGCAACTAAAAAGTATGCTGATTGGTTAGTTGAAGAGACCGGGTATGATTGTATTGAGACAAAAAATGCTAAAATTGCAGATTTGCATAATTATGATGTAATCATTTTAGGTGGTGGTGTTTATGCTTCTGGTATTGCAGGATTACAATTCATAAAGAAAAATATAGGTCAGTTAGCAGATAAGAAGGTAGCTGTGTTTGCAGTAGGTGCTTCTCCATATGACGAGAAGGCAATAATGCAGATAAGAGAAATGCATTTCAAAGATGAACTCTGTAATATATCATTGTTCTATTGTAGAGGAGCATGGGATGAAGAGAAAATGAAGTTTACGGATAGAACGCTTTGCAAGATGTTACAGAAAGCAGTTGCAAAACAAAATTCGGAAGAATATGAACCTTGGCAAAAAGCATTGATGTGTGCAGTTGGTCAAAAATGCGATTGGACAGATAAATCATATTTAGAACCATTGTTGAAGCATATTGAAGAATAATAATCTTGGAGGTCTATATGAAAAAGTATGTGTTTGCATTTCTTATTTGGGTTATGATAATACCCATAGCAATATTAAATGGGGGATTTCGAGAATATGTGCTTGTTAAGTTTGGGGGATTAGCACGTCCGTTAAGTGGCATCATATTAAGTGTTTGTATTTTTATTGTTGCCTATCTGTTAGTACCTAAAATCAAGAACTGTGTGAAACGAGATTATATTTTCTTTGGTGTGATGTGGTTTATACTGACGAATTTATTTGATTTGTCAGCATATATCAAAGAGGGAGAAGGATTTGCAGGATTGTTGCAATCATATAATATTTTTACAGGAAATACATGGTTGTTTGTAGTATTAACAGCATTATTTGCACCAACGATTGTCATGCAAATAAAAGAAAAGAAGTAAGGCTAAAATTCCAGTTTGTCGGAGTGACGGTATATAATCAAAGACCGCTTACATAGTGTAGGCGGTCTCTTTTCGTGTTCAGATATATTTGATTTTGAACTTTCTTTTCTTGGCTGAAAGCACCTTGCAGAGAACATCGTCAACCCCATCGGTGTATCTGCCTTGTGCTATCAGGCTGTTCTTCAAACGGATAAGTGATTGCAACACTCTCCTGTATTCGTCATCGGAAAGATATAAATGATATTTCTGTTCTTTCAAAACAACCACCTCCTGTTACCGCAATTATATAATAGGAAAGAACATAGAGGTAGTGTGCGATTGCTGCTTGACCACCCCTAAATGAACGAATTAACAGGGTAACAACCGCCTTGTCCATTAGCAAGAATTTTGCTCGTTTTTTTCTCCCATTAGCAGAGAGGGCATTTTCATTAGCAAAATAGCGAAAATCCTGCTAATTTTTATTAGCAAACCGTACACCTGAAAGGCGGACGACATTAGTCCTAATTTCCATTAGCTGACGGAGAATTTGCTAATGAAAATCTATGAAATTTACGATTTTACTCTTTTTCGATAAAAATGAAAAAACGCCGGAAACCCTTGATTTCACTGGGTTTTCCGGCGGAGTTTTTGGCGTTCCCGAGGTGATTCGAACACCCGACCTACCGCTTAGGAGGCGGTCGCTCTATCCAGCTGAGCTACGGAAACATCTTTGAAATCTATTCAATTTTAGGCTTAGATTAACTCATTGTCAATCACTTTTCCTCAAAAGGCGGTCGTTATAACATATTCTTAGGAGGAAGGCTGCGCTTGCTGGAAGGGGAACTCCAATATCCAATCAATCCAGACCGCCGCGCCAGATGGTCTTGACGCCCAGAAAGCCCATGGACTTGCGAAGCGGCTCGTCCAGGAGGGCGGCGCTGTGGCCGTGGGCGCGCAGCAGGTCCAGCAGGGCCTGGCCCAGCGGGGGCTTGCTGGCGATGTAGAGGGGCTGGCCGGGGGAAAAGAGGGAGAAGTGCTCCAGCGCCTCCAGGTCCATGCGCATGACCGCGCCAAGAAGAAAGCTGCGCGCGTCACGTGCGGTAAAGTCCCCCAGCGTGCGCATGATGCGCACCAGAAAGGCCGAGCGGCCCAGGCCCGCGTCACAGGCGGAGGCGCCGGCGAGCATGAGGGCTGGGTCGTAGTCCCCGGCCGAGGCAAAGGCGCCCTCCAGGGAATCGGCCAGGACGGTATGGTGGGTCAGGGCGTCGAGCAGCTCGCCGGAGATGGATGTCATGCAGCCGCGCAGGCTGCCGTCCCGGCCCACGGAGATAAACTTGTTGTGGCTGCCGGGCAGGACCAGCATCAGGTCCTGCTCGGGGCGCAGGGCGGCCCACAGGCCGACGGCCTCGGTTTCCTCACCGCGCATCATGTCCAGCGTGGAGAGGTTGTCAAGGGTGGCCGGACCGGGAGCGTTTTTCAGGCCGGGGATGAAGGTGACGGGAAAGGGCAGGAGGTCGGGAAACGCGCGCGTGACCAGCCCGGCGTGAAACTGCGCGGGGCCGGCGGGAGCGGTCAGGTGTGGAATCTCGGCCAGGCCGACATTGCTGGTAATCATGCCGTAGGCCACGCAGGCGCGCACGTCGCCCGCACCGACGCCGCGGCTGTCCATGACCTGCCGCACGCACGCCTGAACGGCGGCGCGCAGACGGCCGTTGTGCCCGTCGATGGCCGTATAGCGAACGCCCGCGCCGTCCGAGGCCTGCTCAAGCAGCGTCCAGTCCTCCGAGAGCAGAGATACGCGCAGGTTGGTGGTTCCGGCGTCAATGACGATGTAGCAGCTCATGCCTCCCTGCGCGCCTCCCACGCCTCAATGGCATCAACAAATTCCCTTGCACGCGCGGTCAGCCCCGCCATGTCGCCCGCGCGCAGAAGGTCCTTGCGCACCAGCTCGCCGCCGACGCCAAAGCCTACGACGCCGGCGTCCAGGAAGGCCGCGACCGTCTCGGGCCGCACGCCGCCCACCGCCGTCATGGGGATATGGCCCAGCGGGCCGCGCACGGCGCGGATGTAGCCCACGCCCAGCTCGCCCGCGGGAAAGAGCTTGACCAGGTCGGCGCCCGCCTGATAGGCGGCCACGATCTCCGTCGGGGTCAGCGCTCCGGGCATGGAAACCGCGCCCAGCTCCCGCGTGCGGCGGATCACCGCGGCGTCCGTGTTTGGCGAGATGACGAGCTGACCGCCCGCGGCGACGCTCTTTTCCACTTCCTCCACCGTCAGCGCCGTGCCGCAGCCCACCAGCAGATCGTCCGGGAAGCGGCTGCGCACCGCGTGGATGCGCTCGCAGTTGCGCGCCACGCAGTCGGGATCGTCGTGGTCAAAGGTGAATTCCAGCGCCCGCACCCCGCCTTCATACAGGGCCGCGGCGACGTCCACGGCGATTTCGTTTCTCACGCCCCTGAGGATGGCGACCAGCCGCGTCTGCTTGAGCAGCGCAAGCGATCGGTCATGTTGCATCATTGCTTCTCCCTCCGGTTTCGATACACAAATTGGGACTTGTGAAAAATGGCAGCAAATGATATAATATATAATATTCACGAGAGATGCTTTTGTCAAGGAAGGGGTCAAAGAAAATGGAGGGCGCCTGCATCATCCAGAAAAACACGCTGACGAGGATGGTCACCGACCAGCTCCGTCAGGATATTCTCCTGGGACAGATCGCCTCCGGCAGCCGTATCACCGTGCAGTCCATCGCCAAGCGCTACAACACCAGCGCTTTGCCCGTGCGCGAGGCCATGCAGATCCTCAGCGGTGAAAACCTTTTGGAAATGAGCCCCTACAAAGGCGCCTCCGTGCGCGAGATCAACCATGATTTTGTGTGCAACACCTATGACATTCTGCGCAGCATGGAGGTGCTGATCGTCGAGTCGTGCCTGCCGCACTGGTCGGCGGACATTCGCGCTCAGATCGTGGCGGCCAACGACGAGATCCACCGGCTGGACAGCGACGAGGCCGTCGTTGCACGCTTCAACCGGCTCAACCGCGAGTTCCATGATCCGCTGGAGCAGTTCTGTATCAACAACCGCGCCCTGGAGCTGCGTGACAGTTGCCACCGCATCATCACCATTCTGGTGGACAAGAACCGCCCGCACCGCCTGGAGCGCATCCGGCATGTGGCCGTGGAGCACGACGCCATTGTGGCGGCGCTGGACTCGGGAGATATCGACCGACTGCGTCAGGCCTATACGGAGCACTCCGTGGCGGCCAGGCAGGAGATGATGTATCAGATCTACGGGGAATGAAAATCGGTTTTTCCGGCGGTGAAAGCCGCCGTTTTTTTGTATGTTAAAAAATAAATATTTAATATTTGATATAATATATTGACATGCATGTACAATAATGCTATAATCCGGCCGTGGCAGACAAATGAAAGCCTGATCCGTTGTCATTCGGGCAGGATTGCCTGAAAATATAAAGGAGGGTAAACCATGAAGAAGTTCCTGTCTCTGGCGTTGGTTGCCGCGCTGTGCCTGTGCAGCCTCGCCATCCCTGCGGCCGCGGAGAGCGGCGTGGTGGAGGTGCTCTACCTGTCCTCCACGATTCTGGAGACGCCGGAAGGCGCGTTTGAGCAGCAGCTCATCGACAAGTTCAATGCCGAGAACCCCGGCATCCATGTGACCGTGGAAGGCTGCGCGGCCAACGACCTCAACGCCAAGCTGACCGCCATGGCCGCCGCCAACGATCTGCCCGCGTTCGTCATGGGCAACGAGACCACCATGTCCGCGCTGGTGGACATGGAGATGGTCGTGCCGATGGAGGAGCTGATGGACCAGGAGTATATCGACGGCTTCGTGGCCGCCAACCTGGACAGCTACGTCATCGACGGCAAGCACTACGGCATCCCCTACTTCGGGGGCGCGCAGGGCATCATCTACCGCAAGGACATCTTCGAGGAGAAGGGTCTGAGCGAGCCGACGACCTGGGATGAGTTTGTCGAGGTCTGCCAGGCGCTGACCGGCGACGGCTCCTACGGCATCACGCTGGTGGGCACCAAGAATTCCTCCGGCGCCAGCCGCTTCCAGCCCGTGATCCACAACTTCGGCTGCGACGAGTTCTATCAGGACGAGAACGGCCAGTGGATGACCGACATCGGCAGCGAGAAGTTTACCGCCGCCCTGAAGGCGTTCACCGATCTGAACAACGTCTACGGCGTGGTGCCTCCGGGCGTGGTGGAAACCGGCTATCCCGAGGCTGTCGCGCTCTTCACCAGCGGCCAGGCCGCCATGCTCATCACCGGCTCCAACGCCCTGGGCGCCATCACCTCCCAGGTGCCTGAGCTCAAGGGCAAGCTGGCCTCCATGCCCAACATCCCCGTGGAGCGCTCGGTGAGCGCCGCCGCCGGCTTCGCCTTCTTCGTCACCACCCAGGACGAGGCGGTGCAGCAGGCTGCCGTGGAATTCATCAAGTACTTCATCAACACCGAGAACTCTCTGGACTTCGCCGAGCTGACCGGCCGTCTGCCGGTTCGCAAGGAGGCCATGGAAAGCGAGCGCATCGCCAACATGACCGAGCTCTCCGGCTTCCTCAAGGCGCTTGAGAACGTGTGGATCCCGCCGACCATCCCCGGCTACAGCGAGATCAACGACATCCTCGGCGAGGCGTATCAGGCCGTCTTCACCGGCCAGGCCACGGCTGAGGAGGCTTCCGCCGCCGCCGGCCAGCGCGCCCAGGCGCTGTGCGACGAGGCCAACGCCCAGTAATCCGGCCGCAACAAAGGGGCGCTGTCCTAAATGGGCGGCGCTCCTTTCTCCCGTTCGTGACATCTTTGTGAAGGAAAGAGGCCGTGAACATGATCCAATCGCGAACCCCCACACCTTTCACGCAGAAGCTGAGAAAAAACGGCACGATCTCCTTTTTCATTCTGCCGTGCCTTCTGACCCTGGCGGCGCTGGTGCTCTACCCGTTCTGCTATGGCATCTATATCTCGTTTTTCAAGACCAACCTGGTCAACAAATGGAACTTTGTGGGCCTGGAAAACTTCGCCGACGCCTTTGCGGACCCGACGATGTACGCCTCGCTGTGGGTGACGGTGAAGTTTACGGTCTTTGTGGTGGCGGGCCACTTTTTGCTGGGCATCGGCCTTGCGCTGCTGCTCAACCGAGAGATCCGCTTCCGCACCTTCTTCCGCGCCCTGCTGCTGCTGCCCTGGCTGTTCCCGGAGGTCGTCATCGCCAACCTCTGGAAGTGGATCTTCAACGCCTCCACCGGCCTGCTCAACAGCGCCCTTGCATCCCTCGGCCTCATCAGCGAGCCCATGACGTGGCTTGGCTCGGTGGACCTTGCGCTCCCCTGCGTGATCTTCGTGTGCATCTGGAAGGGCTATCCGCTGGTCATGATCCAGATGCTGGCGGGCCTTCAGTCCATCTCCAAGTCGCTCTATGAGGCCGCCACCATCGACGGCGCGAGCCGCTGGCAGTCGTTCCGCTATGTGACGCTGCCGGGCCTGCGCTCCACGCTGGTGGTCACGCTGATCCTGGACACGGTGTGGTGGTTCAAGCACGTCACCATGATCTGGGTCCTCACCAGCGGCGGCCCGGGCAGCGCGACCAACACCATCTCCGTGGAAATCTACAAGCAGGCCTTTGAATACTCCGGGAAATACGGCTATTCGGCCGCGCTGGCCGTGATCGTGTTCCTCATCTGCGTGCTCATCGGCGTGCTGCAAAGGAAGGTGCTGACCCGCAATGATGCGTGAGACGATCAGGAGAAAAAAGCACAACGCCGGCACCTATATCGCGCTGTGCATATTGTCCGTCTTTGTGCTCATCCCCATTATCTACATGGTCTCCACTTCCTTTAAGACCATCGACGAGATCCTCACCGCGCCCAAGGCCACGCTCTTTCCCGTCACCCCCTCGGCCGAGGGCTATGTGAACATGTGGAACAAATACCCCTTTGTGGACTACATCAAGAACAGCTGCATCGTGGTCCTGGCCTCCACAGCGGTGGCGGTGCTGTTTTCCACGCTGGCGGGCTATGGCTTTTCGCGCTTTAACTTCCGCGGCCGCGGCGCGCTGCTGATGTTCATTCTGGTCACGCAGATGTTCCCCTCGGTGATGCTCTACGTGCCCTACTACAAGCTGCTGGCCCTGATGCACCTGAGCAACACGCACATGGGCCTGGTTCTGGTCTATATCGGCAGCGTGATCCCCTTCTGCTCGTGGATGATGTACGGATTTTTCAACGGCATCTCCCGCGAACTGGACGAGGCGGCCATGATCGACGGCTGCGGCCGCATCCGCACCTTCTGGCAGATCGTGATGCCGCTTACGCTTCCGGGCCTGATCTCCACGACCATCTATGCCTTCATCCAGGGCTGGAACGAGTACATGTTCGCCATGATCTTCACCACCTCCGATTCCCTGCGCACCCTGCCGGTAGCCATCGGGCAGATGAGCAAGTCCTACAGCGTGTACTGGAACGAGCTGATGGCGGCGTCCTGCCTCTCCAGCGTGCCGCTGATCGTGGTGTTCGTCTTCCTGCAGCGCTATTTTATCAGCAACATGACCGGCGGCGCCGTCAAGGAGTAAGGCGGAGCCGCAAATCTGAGACTGGGGGGAGTCCCGTGAAAATTCAAAGTATGGAGCTTTTCAAGGTCCCGCCGCGCTGGCTGTTTCTCAAGCTGACGACGGACGACGGCATCGTCGGCTGGGGCGAGCCCATCGTGGAGGGCAAGGCCGACGCGGTCCGCGCCTGCGTGGAGGAGCTCAAGGACCAGCTCATCGGCCGCGAGGCCGGCAACATCGAGGAGCTGTGGCAGACCATGTACCGCTGCAACTTCTATCGCGGCGGCCCCGTCCTCACCAGCGCCATGTCCGGCATCGAGCAGGCGCTGTGGGACGTCAAGGGCAAGGCCCTGGGCGTGCCGGTCTATGAGCTTCTGGGCGGGGCGGTGCGCGACAGGCTGCGCATGTACGCCTGGATCATGGCCGAGGGCGACGCAGACTATCTCAGCGAAACCCAGCAGCGCATCGACCAGGGCTACGACACCATCAAGATGTGTGTCACCGATGAGCTGGGCTGGGTGGACAACGTGCGCAAGGTCCACGCCGCCGCCGAGAAGGTCGCCCGCATCCGTGAGCGCTTCGGCTACGACATCGACATCGCCGTGGACTTCCACGGCCGCGTGCACATGCCCATGGCCCGCATGCTCATCAAGGAGCTGGAGCCCTACGGCCTGCTCTACATCGAGGAACCCCTGCAGCCTGAGCAGATCGAGGGCTTCCGGGAGCTGCGCCGCCATACCTCCACGCCCCTGGCCACCGGCGAGCGCATGTACACCCGCTGGGGGTTCAAAAACCTGATTGCCTCCGGCGCCATCGACATCGTCCAGCCCGATGTCAGCCACGCAGGCGGCATCCTGGAATCCCGCAAGATCGCCGCCATGGCCGAGTGCTACGACATGGGCGTGGCGCCGCACTGCCCCCTGGGCCCCATCGCGCTGGCCTCCTGTGTCCAGCTCGACTTCTGCACGCCCAACGCCTTCATTCAGGAGCAGAGCCTCAACATCCACTACAACGGCCGCGGCGACTTCGAGTACCTCACCCCCGACGGCGGCTTCGAGTTTGCCAACGGCTGGCTGAAAAAGCCCACCCGCCCCGGCCTGGGCATCACGGTGGACGAGGAAAAGGTGCGCCGCGCCGCGCAGACGGGACACAACTGGCAAAACGCCCGCTGGCGCCTGTGCGACGGCACACCCATCGACTGGTAATGAAAAAAGCCCCCGCGGGGGCTTTTTTCATACGATACCCATGAAGCTGAAGGTGAAGGTCTTTCGCCCGGAGACGTCCAGGAGGTATTCGTCATGGGTGCGGGCGCCCCAGCTGTCGTCGCCGCCGACGCCCATCTGCCTCTGGGAGACGCGCACGACCGTTTCGTATACCGGCGGCAGCTCGTAAGCGTGGGCGGCGCTCTCCAGCTCGTGGGGCGTGTAGGGCAGGGCGGAGAACGCCATGGCGTCGCCGGTGAAACGAAGGCCGCGGCCGCGCGGGTCCGTCACCTCGGCCCAGCGCACGCCCGTGCGATTGCCACATTCCTGCGGCACGAGGTAGCGCGAGAGGCTGTCCCGCGCCGTCGTGCGGAAGATGCCCAGACGGGCCCCCTGGCAGCGGTCGCAGTAATTTTCCTCCGGGCCCAGGCCGTAGTAGCGGATCTGGTCGTAATCGGCGTCGAGGCGAAGCAGCACGCCGAACTCGGGCATGTCGCCAAGGCCCCTGACGGGTCGGTAATCCAGCGTCACGTCCACCTGTCCTCCGGGGTGCACCCGGTAGCTCAGGAGGCACGTAGCCCCGGGCGTGGTGGCCAGATCGTAGCGGTAGGAGATGGAGACGGTGCCGTCGCGGTGGCACACGGCGCGGGGATGCGCGTTTTTCGCGGCGGCCCGCGGCGTGGCCACAGGGGTCGCGTAGAGCGAGGCGAGCTTCCACTGGGCGTAGCGCTGGGGCATGCCGTTGCCCCTGTCGTTGTCGGTGGGCGCGCGCCAGAAGTTGGGGCGCGGGACCCCGCGCAGCAGCTCCCGGCCGCCGAGACGGTAGGAGACCAGCCCGCCGGCCAGGTCGCTGAAAAGGGCGCTGAAGTGTTCGCCGTGGACGCCCGTGTTGTAGTCGCCGCGCACGACGCGAAGCGGCGCGCAGGGCGGCGGCGCCTCCGAGGGCCCGGCGACGCGGTATACGCCCTGCGAAAAGGCGACCTCATGGCCGCGCGGCGCCCACGGCGTGTCCTCCCGCTGGCGGAAGGAGAGCGTCACGGCGTATTCGCCCGGGCGCGTCTGGAGGGGAAAGGGCAGGTCGTAGGTCCGGCTCTCCCCGGGCGGCACGTCGGTTTCCAGGTCGGCCCGTGCGATCTCGACCCCGTTTCGCGCAAGCAGCGCCACGCAGGAAAAGGCGGAGGTGGGGGTGAACATGGCGCGGTTGGCGACGGTCGCGCGGGTGGCTTGCACGTCGGCGACGATGTTTTGGTAGCAGTACCTGACCTCCTGCATCTTGGGGCTCTCGCTGCCGTCGCCATAGACGATGCCGTTGCCGCAGAAGTTGCCGTCCGTGGGCCGGTCGCCGAAGTCGCCGCCGTAGGCGTAGGCCGTCCGGCCCCAGCGGTCCTTCGTGCGCAGGCTCTGGTCGATGAAGTCCCAGATGAACCCGCCCTGAAAGAGCGGCTCCTCGTAGGCGTATTCGGTGTACTTGTGCAGGGCGCCGTTGGAGTTGCCCATGGCGTGCGCGTATTCGCACAGGATCATGGGGCGGTCGCGGTGGGCGGACAGAAAGGCGCGCACACCGCTCACGGGCGTGTACATCTGGCTTTCGATGTCGGTGGAATCGTTGCGGCGGCGGTCGTGGAACACGCCCTCGTAGTGCACCAGACGCGTGTCATCCAGGCGGCGAAACAGCGCGCTCATCTCATAGATGACCTCGCCGCCGAAGGACTCGTTGCCGCAGCTCCAGATGAGCACGCAGGGGTGGTTCTTGTCGCGCTCAAAGGTCGAGGTCACGCGGTCCAGCAGCAGGGGCAGCCATTCCATGCGGTCGCCGGGCAGCGCGTCGCTCACGGGCCGGCGGCCGCGCTCGATGGGGTCCCAGGTCCCGTGGGTTTCGAGGTTGGTTTCGTCGATGACGTACAGCCCCAACTCGTCGCACAGGGCGTAGAGGGCGCTGTGATTGGGGTAGTGGCTGGTGCGCACGGCGTTGATGTTGTTGCGCTTCATGGTCAGCAGGTCGCGCCGGATCACCTCGGGGGTGACGGCGCGGCCGGTTTCGGCGCAGAAGTCGTGGCGGTTGACGCCCTTGAAGACGATGCGCCTGCCGTTGAGCCGCATGACGCCGTCCCTGAGCTCGAAGCGCCTGAAGCCCACGCGCTGGCGCACGACCTCGCATACGGCGCCCGAGCCGTCGCAGGCGGTGATGAACAGGTCGTAGAGGTTGGGCGCCTCGCTGCTCCACAGCCGGGGCGCGGAGACGGGCAGGCGAAGGCGCATATCCGTCTCCGCGATCTCGCGGGCGGAGGCGATCTCGCGCCCGCCGTCCGTCAGGGACAGGCGTACCTCGCCGCCCTGCGCCGGAAGCAGCAGGCGAAGGCGCACGTCCAGCACGGCGTCGGTGAAGGCGTCGTCAAGCAGGGTTTTCAGATGCACGTCCCGGATATGCACCGCGCCCGCCGCGTAGAGCCATACATCGCGGAAAAGGCCGGAAAAGCGCAGAAAATCCTGATCCTCCAGCCAGCTTCCGGCGCAGTAGCGGTAGACGCGGCAGGCCAGCCGGTTTTCCCCCTCGCGCAGGAAGGGGGTGAGCTCGAAGGTATGCGGCGTGAAGGAATCGGAGGCAAAGCCCACGTAGCGCCCGTTGAGCCACAGCGCCAGGCAGCTCTCCGCGCCTTCGAAGCGGACAAAGACGCGCTTTCCCCGCATGGCCTCGGGCAGGAAAAACGTCCTGACATAGCTGCCCACGGGGTTGAAGCGCTTCGGGGCCTGCCCGATGGCGACGTCCTCCCAGCCGTCCCAGGGGTACTGGATGTTGACGTACTGGGGCGCGCCGTAGCCCTCGAGCTGGATGTGCGCGGGCACGGGGATGTCCGCCCAGCCGCTGCAATCGTAGCCGTCGGCCTCAAAGCCGGGGATCGCCTGGCCGGGGTTGCGCGCATGGTGGAACTTCCACAGGCCGTTCAGGGAACAGCGCAGGCTGCTTTCCCCGGCCCTGAGCTCCTCCGGGGAGGCATAGGCCACGTGGTCGGAATGGGCGGGGAGGCAGTTTTGCGCGAAAAAGGCGGGGTTGTCCGCAAGCCGTTGGTCAAAGTGCGTCATGGCGCTGCGCCGCGCAGGGCGCGGCATCTCCTTTCTCCGGGTGGGGAAGGAGTTCTTCGGGGCGGCGGAAATCTCCTGCCGGAGGGCTTCAAATATAATGAAGCGCCAAAAAAGGATTTTTCTTCCCGCGAATCGAAAAAATTAAAATTATGTTGAGCCGCCCGCCCGCAGGTGGGGCGGAGATTCAAAAGACGGGAGACTGATCCATGAAGATTCTCCAAGCCGTTTCCGTGATCTTGCTGGGAAACACGGCTGAGTTCTTTGAGGCGGTCCAGGCCGCGCTGTACCTGGTGGGCCTGTGGGCGATCTTTCAAAAAAGCGGGGTCAAGGGCTGGTGGACGCTGGTTCCCTGCGCCCGCCAGTACAAGCTGAGCCTGTGCGCGGGCCGGGAGCCGGAGGGCCGCGTGCTGGCGGCGGCGGAGGGGCTGAGAATCATCTTTACCGTGGCGGAGATATGCTTCGCCACCGAATCCATCACCGGCATGCTCCTTTCCCTTGTGCTGCTGCTGGTTACGCTGCTCGACCTCGTGTACGAGATCCGCGTCTATATCGGGCTGTGCGAGGTGTACGGCAGGAAGAAGCGCTGGACCGTGCTGTGGGTCACGCTGGAGTGGCTTGGCGCGCTGATGTGGGGCTTCTCAAAGAAATACCAGCCGCTTTGGAAGGTGGAGGACATCAAAAGCGAGGCCGCCAACTTCTTCTCCGGCAGCCGGGCCGACGTGCTGGCCGAGGGCCTGACGGTCAACCTTGAGGAACGCAGCACGCGGGAGTTCTTTCATAAGAAATACCTGCTTCGGGATATTCACATGTACATCCAGCCCGGCCACATGGTGCTGCTGCTGGGCGGCAGCGGCGCGGGCAAAACCACCTACCTCAACGCCGTCAACGGCTACGAAAAGGCCCGGGCCGAGGTCGTGCTCAACGGCGTCAACATGTACAAGCATTACAAGGAGATGCAGTATGACATCGGCTTCGTGCCCCAGATGGATCTCCTGCGCGGCTCGGACAGCGTTCTGAGGACGATGCTGGACGCCGCAAGCCTGCGCCTGCCCAAGGACTTCGCACCGGCGGACCGCAGGGCGCGCGTGGAGGAGGTCCTCAAGGCCTTCGGCCTGGGCCATGCGCACAACCACCTGGTGGAGAAGCTCTCCGGCGGCCAGCGAAAGCGCCTGTCCATCGCCATGGAGTACATCTCCAACCCCTCCCTGTTCATCCTGGACGAGCCGGATTCCGGCCTGGACGGCGTGATGGCCCGCGAGCTGTTCGAGCACCTGCGCCAGATCGCCGATCAGGGCAAGATCGTCATCGTCATCACCCACACCCCGGACCGCGTGATCGACCTGTTCGACGACGTGATCGTTCTGGCCAAGGACGCAAAGCGCACCGGGCGGCTGGCCTTCTTCGGCCCCGTCGAGGAAGCGCGGCGCTTCTTTGGCAAGGAACGCATGGAGGAGATCGTCAAGACCATCAACTCCAGGCAGGAGGGCGGCGAGGGCCGCGCGGACGAATTCATCCTCAGATACGCGGAGGTGCAGCATGGCTGAGACGCATGTCGTCACGGGCAGAAAAAGAAAGATCCGGCACAGGGGCCGCGCCAGCCAGATCCCCATCTACCTGGGCAAGCAGCTCCGCTTCTTCGTCTACCAGAGCGACTGGAAGGTGCTGCCCATGGCGGCCGTGGTCGCGGCGCTGGTGAGCATGGTCATCCGAAAGGACTTCTTCCTGACCATGGAGGGCGACCTCAAGGGCGCCTTCGCCCTGGCCTGCGTGGCGATCTGGAACGGCTGCTTCAACTCCATTCAGTCCATCTGCCGTGAGCGCCCCATCGTCAAACGCGAGCACCGCTCCGGCATGCACATCACCTCCTACGTCGCCGCCCACATGATCTACCAGTTTGCCCTGTGCCTGGCGCAGACGGGCCTTTCGATCTATGTCATGCACATGATGGGCGTGAAGTTCCCCTCCCCGGGCTACATGACGCGCAGCATGATGATCGACGTGGGCATTTCCATGCTGCTGATCTCCTATGCCTCCGACATGCTCAGCCTCTTTATCTCCAGCGTGGCCCACACCACCACCGGCGCCATGACCGTGATGCCCTTTGTGCTGATTTTCCAGCTCGTCTTTTCGGGCGGACTTCTGCCCCTGCCGGATTGGACCCGGCCGCTGGCCAACTTCACCATCTCCAACTACGGCATCAAGGTGATCGCCGCCCAGTCCGGCTACAATGAGGCCCCGATGGTGACGGCGTGGAACACGCTGGAGAAGATGCGCGGCAATGAGATCGGCGGAACCGTCACCCTGGGCCAGGTGCTGGAGCTGCTGTCCGACGAGGACAACGCGTTTCTCAGCACGCACCGCGACATGGAGATCCTGCGCTCCTTCACCGTGGGCGAGGTGGCGCAGATTCTCAGCGCGGCGGAGGAAAGCCTGCACCTGCGCGATACCCGGGTCGTTGAGCCCATGACGCTGAGGGAGGCGCTCACGCTGCTGCTGGAGGCGGACGGGCTGGAGGCGCTGCGGGAGCAGGAGCTGGTGACGGTCGCGGGTGGCGCGGCGAGCGTGACGGCGGGCGACGTGCTCTCCAGCCTGCTCGCCGACGAGAGCGCCCAGGACCTTTTGGACGAGGAGATCACCGGGCCCCTGACACTGGGCGAGGTGCTGGATGCCCTTGGCGCCGGGGAAACGGTGGAGGCGATGAAGGATGAGACGGTCAATCAGCCGGTGACCCTGGGCGAGTTGATCGACCTTGTGGTGAACAACGAGGCCCTGAGGGCTCAGAGTGAAAGGGAATTTACCTTCCGGACGACCATTGGCGAGCTGATGGGTCTCTTTGGCGAGGAGAACGTCAAGGCGCTGGTGCAGGAAAAGACGGCCGCCGCCAGCCGCATTGACGACTATGACCGCACGCTGAAAAACGTGGCGACAAACTGGTTCATGCTGATGCTCTTTGCGATGTTCTTTGCGCTGCTGGCGGTCGTCGCGCTGGAGATGATCGACCGGGACAAGCGCTGAGAGAAAGGGAGGATGACGGATGAAAACGTTTCTTTTCGAGCTTTCCGAGGAGCTGGGCGCCACGCCCGTCCTGACCGCTGCGTATGTGATTGTGACCTTTCTGGTGCTGGTGATGGCCGTGGTGTATCTGGCGCTGGAGATCAGGGTATGGCTGAGGTACCGAAAGGCCAACAGGACGCCCATCTCCTGCAACATGACCGGCATTGACGCGGCGCGCCTGGTGCTGGAGAAGGAGGGGCTTTCGCATATCCGCGTGCGCAAGGCCGGCCTGCTGCGGGAGGCGGTGTTTGGCAACTACTACAACGTCCTGACCAAAACCATCTACCTGCGTAGCTGGCTGGGCAAAATCGACCAGAAGAAGTCCGTCACCTCCGTCGCCCTCGGCGTGCAGAAGGCCGCCCTGGCCAAGCTGTGCGAGGAGGGCGACCAAAAGACGCTGCTGCGAAACCGCCTTTCCCTCATTGCCATCTTTGGCCCCCTGCTCTTCCTTCCCGTGCTCATCGCCGGCGTGGTGCTGGACTTTGTGCTGCTCGACCGCATGGGCCCCTTTTCACTGGCTGGCCTGGTGCTCAGCGGCCTCCTGGCGGTTTGTGGCCTGGTGGTTACG
>CALVKX010000016.1 GCA_944333375.1 uncultured Eubacteriales bacterium | reverse complement strand
CGTATCATATTTTAAAGTCCTCCTAATTTGCTAAGATTTGCCCTGTTTTGCCGCGATTTGCCGGATATGTAGTTGCCGCTGAGATTGTTAAAACAATCACAGAATAAGCAAAACGGGGCAAATCGGGGCAAGTTGAGGCCGTCAATCGTAGTAAAAACGTAGTAAGAATGGGGGTGTGTTACTACCGTCCTATTTTTCATCTAATATAGTGTATTGAGTTTTATTTATTTTCAAACGCAATAAATAGAGTAATGAATAGGCTCTATTATACAAGTATTCTATAAATTGCGAATCAGATAATGCTTCTCTTTTTTCTTTTGCAGCATTTAAGTAATCATTATGACGTATATCAAAATATTCATTTGATATCTTCATAAGATCATTTACTTCTTGTTTTATCACTGCATAAACTTTACTATTATTATCTTCATTAACACTTTTTGCTAATGCCGCATACTGCTTATCTCTATTTCCTTCTTGGATGGAAACTAAATATTGTAGTGCATCTATGCCAATAACTACCTATACATTTCTGAAAACATCTTCGTACAAACAGAGCCTCATATCCATCTAATAGGCCGTTTCCCTTATTTTTCTTCAAATGTCAATCCTGTCAACTCCACATACCCTTTATCCAACCCGTCAACTCAACACCCCCAATATCAAAATCAACCACTCAACTCTCCGCCATTTTCCACAGTAGACCAGTTCCCACTTACCCGCAAAATGAAAAAATCCGGGAATCGAAACCTGTTCTCTGACAAGCCCCGACTCCCGGAAATCCCTTGTTTTCTACACTTTTTCAATATTTTATTCTTTGACTTTTGACATCAATACTACCGTCTCCACATGGCACGAGAGGATAGAAAGTACGTCATTTGCCTGTCAGTTCGTCCGACTTGATCCATCGCTGTTTTTGTCCTCTCGGTCGTAAGTGAGAACATAACAATTATCACTATCCTATGGTGTGACAGACTCTTTTTCGATAATTTTTAACCACTCTTGCGTGCGAAGAAATGGTCGTTCTTCTGGTTTTCTCAAAAACTGTGTCTGGAAATGTAGTTCGCTATCGAATTCGATAATTCTGCGTATCAAGTCTTTCTCTATGCCCATATGAGATAGGAAAATAGAAATAATGGTTGCTTTCAAGACTCGTATTGCATCATTCATTTGTGAGAAATCCAATACGCCAGTTTTGTCTTTCTTATAATGAGAATAATAATTTCTGGTATCACCAAGTTTCCTGTAGAACAATTCAACGATCTGCTCATCCGTCATATCCTTGCATTTTCCTGTATTACTCGCCAAACGTTCAATGTCTCCTGCGTTATTCCTAATAATACCAAAGTACAGATTATCCAACTCTTTTAAGCGATGAGATAAAGATTTTCTTCCCAAATAACCGGTTGCTATCCAACCAGAAATATCACCCATATTTGAAGAGTTATACTTCCAATCTGGCAACACACTTTGAAATGCTTCTTCAAAAATTGGGCGGTTATCTTCTCCAAAGATCTGAGTTTTAATGACTTTTGATGCATCCTTTAATGCTTTCTTTAATTTCTCTTCTGTTTCTGCATCACCAGATATTCTTGTATGATATCCATCTAATATTCTCATGTATTCGACGAATATTTCCTCTGCAAATATCTCTTTTCTATCATTCACAGAAAAATATATTCTCCTTAACAATGTGAACTGGTCATCAAGACAGAATTTACGCCAATTAGAAAAATACATAATCAAGTTATCTCCAAGCACATAATGGTACGTCCTTGGCCTATCCATAACATCTCGATTCATTAGATTATAGGAATAATCATGGTTAATATACAACCAGCTCTTAAGTTCCTGTCCTTCAATAGATAGCCGGATATTATCTGCTGTGGATACTTTACCAATCAACAATCCAAAGAATTGCATAATACATTCTATATCATTCTGTATTCTCTGAATGTTTGCTGGCTGATTATATGTTACGCGAATTCGAGGTTCTTTTTTTATTTTAATTGCTATGTCATCTTCAAGTGATGATATACTCTCATATGTTTTCGATTCAAAATACAGTTCAATCTGTGGGTCTGTTTCATGAATAACAATAGGATCCAAATGCACCTCACCAGCAGCCGGTTCATCTTGGTCTGTACAACAATAAAAAACAGTTTGAATACCAAGCCATTCAGTCAATTCTCGAATAGCAAATGAAAACTCTTCTATCCCGGAAATATCTGTTCCCTTTGAAAAATCAAAATTCTGCATCAGAACATAAAACACTCTATGAGATGAAGTATAGTCTAAAATTCTGTTTTGTCCAGGTTTTGCGTATCCATTTACGAATACTTTATATCGAAATTGACCATCTTCTCCAATAAAAGTTTCTGGAAAAACAAGGCCATGAAATCGGCTATAAAACTCCAAATGATTCCCATCAATAAAAAGTTCTCCTACTTCTGATTTACTTGAATCGTTTTCTCTACACCATGTACCAATATGTCGCTCCATGCATCACCACTCCTCCCTTTATTTATGTTCTAATATCATTTACCTGTTCCATAATGTATTGGAATTATCCAACCCTATACTTAATACCAAGCGGTCTTGAAATACTTTACCAATATTAAAACTCATATCCACAACATTTACCTCGTCAAATTCGAACTTATCCCTCTCTTTTTACATAGGTCAGTTCAATATCATACCCAAGGGCCTCAAACATCTGTACGAAGATCTCTGCGGACTGCTGTTCCAGAAACTCCCGCATCTCTTTGATCTGCTGTTTTAGTCCTTCCCTCTCGGCGCTCTCCGCCAAAGTGTTCTGCTCCGGTTCTGACAGCCCGTTAATCCCTTCAGCGGTCACAATTATGCTCCTTAGTTATCAGAACAATACAAAAGCCGAAAGATCTACCAGACTATTTTACATTATTTTTTTTTCTTTCCTCAGTAGTAGTAAATCCGTAGTCCCCCTCTGACTCTCCTGCCCCGACTTGCCGCATTTCAGCCGCCAAAGGTCGCTAAACAGCTCACACTCTGACTCCTGCCGTGGCAGACAAAAAGAATTCTTACCATTAAAAAACTCCCTGACAATAGCGTGGCTCCGGCATGGCGGCCGGGGGAAAAGGGAAACCAAAGCGCTTCCGGGGCTGGAAGCGCGGTCGTGGAGAAGGGCCCATGCGCCCGGAGGCGCACGGGATTATCCCTTATAGATGCCGTCCACGTGGGAACTGCTGTCGTCGTTTTCGATGACGGCTTTGGAAACCAGGGCATTGATGCCTTTGGAATAGGAAAACTTCTGGCGGTAGACCTCGGTAAAGAGAATGTCCAGAACATAGGTCTGAGCGTTTTTCAGCGAGAAGTTCCCATCCAGCAGGGGCGAGTCATAGCCGCCGTGAAGGAGTACGACGTCGGATTGTTCCACCAGCGGGGACTTGGGATAGCGCGTGATGCTGACCGTCTTGGCCCCGCGGGAATGGGCGATCTGGGCCATCTTGACGATTTCCTTGCTGACGCCGGAATTGGAGACAAAGATGGCCGTGTCGTGGTCGTTGAGCGTTGAAGCGCCCATGAGCTGCATCTGCACGTCCGCCAGACAATAGACGTTGGGCATGATATGCAGGAACTTGTACATGCCCTCGGTGGCGATGAGCTGAGAGGAGCCGATGCCGAAAAAGCGTACCTGGTCCGATGCGTTAATCATCTCGGCGGCCTTTTGCAGCGCCTTGGAGTCCAGGAGGGACATGGTTTCATTGAGGGCGGTGATATAGCTTTTCAGGAGCTTTTTTTCGGCGGCCTCGAGGGAGTCGTTCTTGCTGATCTTGCCGGGCAAGAGCTCCTTGTCCTCGAGCTCGTCGGTGTTGATGTCCATGGCCAGCTGGACGCGAAATTCCTGATAGCCGTCCAGCTTGAGCTCGCGGCAGAAGCGAAACACGGTCGTCAGACTCACCTTGCAGACCTCTGCGAGGTCGGCGATGGACATGTAGCTGATGTCGCGGGGATTGGCGAGGGTATAATCCGCAACTTTTTTTTCCGCCTTGGTCAGGGATGGATACGATGCCTTGATTTTAAGAAGAACGCTTTCGTTGCCGGAGTCTTTAAACAAATGAATCCGCCCCTTTTGCGTATAGTGATATTCATTTCTACCTGTGAAACCACAAGTCCTTTTCAAAAGAGGGGATTAAATCACTTTTCCGGGATTGAGGATGGCGTTGGGGTCAAAGACGTTCTTGATGCCGCGCATGAGGGCCAGCTGCGTCTCCCCCAGGCTTTCCCGGAGGAACCGGCGCTTGGCGTGGCCGATGCCGTGCTCCCCGCTGACCTCCCCGCCCAGGCTCCGCGCCGCTTCGTACAGCCGCTCCATCACCTGCCGAACCGCCGCCTCCCATGCCTGCGATTCCATGTCGTCCCGGCACACGTAGATGTGCAGGTTGCCGTCCCCGGCGTGCCCGAACGAGCACACCCGGACCCCCGCTTCCCGCCCGACCGCCACGCTGCGCCTCACAAACGCAGGGATTCGCTCGCGCGGTACCACCACGTCGCACTCGTCCATCTCGCTCGTGCTGTTCTTGATCGCCTCCAGAAACGCGCCCCGCGCGTTCCAGATGCTCTCCTTCCGTTCCTCCGTGTCCGCCAGAAGCACGTCCTTCGCCCCGATGCGAAGCGCCAGATCCGTCAGCCGCTCCATTCCCGCCTTTAGTCCCTCCCGGCTCTCTCCATCCAGCCGCACCAGCAGGTACGCGTCCGCGCTGCTGTCGGGAAACTGCTTCCCCAGATACTCCTCCGCGCACGCGATTACCTCCCGCTCCATGAACTCCACCGCCGTCGGCTCGCACCCGCACCCCAGCACCGCCGGCACCGCCCCGATGCAGCTCTCCAGGTCCGCAAAGGGAATCAGCAGGCTCACGTTTGCCCCGGGCTCCGGGATCAGCTTCACGGTCAGCTTCGTCAAAATCCCCAGCGTTCCCTCACTCCCCACCATCAGGTCCAGCAGGCTGTAGCCGCTGGAGGTTTTCACGTTCTTCCCGCCCAGCGTCAGGATTTCCCCGCTCGCCAGCACGACCTCCATCCCCAGCACGTAGTCCCGCGTCACCCCATAGCGTACCGCCCGCATCCCGCCCGCGTTGGTCATCGCGTTGCCGCCCATCGTCGCCGTCTTTTCCCCAGGGTCCGGCGGGTAGAACAGCCCCGTCCCCTCCAGCGCCTTGGGAAACTCCATCAGCAGCACCCCGGGCTCCACCGTGGCCGTCATGTTCTTTCCGTCCACCTCGAGCACCCGCTTCATCCGCTCCGTGGACAGCACGATCCCGCCCGCCGTCGCCACGCAGCCGCCGCACAGCCCCGTCCCCGCTCCGCGCGCCGTCACCGCGATCCGGCGCGCGTTGCAGTGCCGCATCACCGCGCTGATCTCCTCCGCGCTTTGCGCCAGCAGCACCGCCTCCGGCCGGTACAGCCCGTAGATCGTCATCTCGTCGTGCTCGTAGTCGCTCATCTCCTCCGCGCCGCTGAGCACGCGCCCCGGCATCACTTCCTCAAAATACGCCAGGTCCTCGGCTCCTACCTTCGCATATCCCTTCATCCTTGCGCCTCCTTCAGCCTTGCGATCAGCGCGGGAACCGTCTCATACAGATCCCCCACGATCCCCACATGCGCCGTCTCAAAAATCGGCGCCTTCTCGTCGCTGTTGATCGCCACGATGTGTTCCGAGCCGTTCATGCACGCCGTGAACTGGATGGCCCCGCTCACCCCGCAGGTGAGAATCAGCCGCGGACGCACCGTGCGTCCGCTCAGCCCGATCTGCCGGCTGTTGTCCGCCCAGCCCTTCTCCACCAGCGGACGCGACACCGCCCAGTCCCCGCCCAGCAGCGCGGCCAGCTCCCGGATCATCTCCAGATCCGCTTCCTTTTGCAGCCCGCGGCCGCCCACCACCAGGATCTCCGCGTCCGAGATGCTCTTTCCCGCCGGCGTCCGCTTCGTGCTCACATGCGTCACCTTCGACTGCAGCGCCCCGCGCGCAAGCCCGTACGCCTTTACCGCTCCGCCCGCCTCCGCCTGCCGCGCCGGCGCGTCCATCACCTTATAGCGCACCGTGGCAAACTGCGGCCGCGTGTTGGTGGTCACGATCTGCGCCATGATGTTTCCCCCGAAGGCCGGCCGGATCTGCACCAGGTCCGTGTTTTCCCGCAGCTCCAGCCGGGTGCAGTCCGCCGTCAGCCCCGTGTGAAAGCGCGTGGCCAGCCGCGGCGCCAGGCTGCGCCCCAGCGACGTCGCCCCCACCAGCACCACGCTCGGCCGCGCCCTGCGGATATAGTCCTCCACGCACGCGGCGAACACGTCGGCCCGGAAGTACCCCAGCGCCGGATCATCGTAGACCGCGACCTCGCTCACCCCGTAGTGCCGCAGCTCCCTGGCCTGCTGTGCCACCCCGTCGCCCAGCACCACTGCCTTCACCTGGAACCCGGGCACGCTCCCGCACAGCTCCCGCGCCTTCCCGATCAGCTCCAGGCTCACCGGGTGCAGCCGTCCTCCCGATACCTCCGCAAACACCAGAATGTCTCGCCACTGGCTCTTGTCCACCGACTCGACCTTCGTCTCCAGGCGGATGATCGCCTTCTCCGGGCAGCTCTTTACACAGATCCCGCACACCCGGCAGGCCGCGTTGAGCTCCGGCTTCCCCTCCCGGATCTCGATCCCCCCAAACGGACAGTTCTTCTGGCAAAGTCCGCACCCTGTGCACCTGCGTTCCAAAATTGCAATCTGTGCCATGCTCGGGCTCCCTTCAAACAAACTTCCAGCGCTTCAGCAGCCCATGCAGCCGCTCCGCCGCGTCCTTCTGCGTCCACAATTCCCGCTCCACGCTGTTTTCCGGCGGAAAGATCCTTTCCACCTGCGTCGGGCTTCCCGCCAGCCCGTAATGGCTGGCGTCCCTGTCCAGAAAGCTGTCCAGCCCCACGATGTGAACGGGCCGGTTCGCCACCTCCCGCGCCCTCTTGAGCGACGGCAGGCGCGGCATGCAGATGTCCTGCTCCACCGTCACAAGGCAGGGAAAGGGCATGTGCACCGTCTCGACCACATCCTGAAGCTGCTGCTCGACGTTGACCCCGTCCTGGCAGACCTCGATCCGGGATACCCACGCCGCGTGCGCGATCCCCATATGCTCCGCGATCGCCGGCCCCACCTGCGCCGTGTCCCCGTCCGTCGTCTGCTTCCCACACAGGATCAGGTCAAAATCTCCCACGCTTCGGATCGCCTGCGACAGCGTGTAGCTCGTTGCCAGCACATCCGCCCCGCCAAGCCGCCGGTCCGAAAACACATACCCCTCGTCTGCGCCCATCATGTACGCTTCCCGCACCACCGCTTCCGCCTGCCCGGGACCCATCGTCCCCACCGTCACCGTCCCACCGTGGCGCTCCTTCAGCCGCAACGCCGTCTCCAGCGCGTACAGGTCGTACGGGTTCATCTTGCTCTCC
The DNA here is from genome assembly GCA_944333375.1 of uncultured Eubacteriales bacterium. The sequence continues at coordinate 10,153 of CALVKX010000016.1, read as the reverse complement.
ACCCCGTCCCGCTTCAAAACCCCGGTCTTCTCGTCCACCTGCACCTTGTTCGTCGACGGCACCTGCTTGATGCATACGAATATGTTCATTCCTGTCTCCTTTCAAAAGTCTGCCGGCCCTTCAAACAGGGCAAGACAAGCGCGCATGGCGCCGGCCATGAGCTCCGTGTCTATTCCACATACACCCCATTGCGCGCCCATCTGCAGGGCGCTTTCCACAGAGCGCACGTCCGTTCCCAGCGGCGCGCCCATCAGCTTGCCTGCGGCGCGCACCCGCGCATAGACGTCGCGGCAGATTTCCTCCACGGATTTCCGGGGCGGCGTCTGCGCGGCACGCAGGCTGCGCAGCAGGTCCGCCGGGCCCAGATATATCCCGTCCACCCCGTCCACGGCCAGGATCTCGTCCAGATGCAGGTAGCCCTCCAGGGATTCGATCTGCATCAGCCGCAGGCACCACGCGCCCGGATCGGCCAGATAATCGCCAGAGGGGCCAAATCCGTAGCGCACAGCCCGCTGGGGGCCCTGGCCGCGCATGCCGCGCGGCGGGCTATCGGGATAGACGCAGGCGGCGACGGCCGCACGGGCGATCCGCGCGTTGTGCACAAAGGGGAAGATGATCCCGTCCGGACCAGCGTCCAAAATGGCCTTCAGCGGCGCGGGGGCGGCGTCCGGCACGCGGACGAAGGCGCATACCCCCGCGCCCTGAGCGGCCATGATATGGCGGAAAATTTCGATCCTCCCCAGCGGCGCGTGTTCGGCGTCGATGAAAACGAAATCGTAACCGGCGCATCCGGCCATCTCACTGAGTACAGGTTCGGCCAGCGTCACGGCAAATCCTTTTTGAAAAATGCCCGCCTGCGCCCTTCTGCGAAAATTCTCGGCGCCGTTTCGCACCGCCGGGCACCTCCTTTCTCATTTGACCGCCCCGGTGGCCAGTCCCTTAATCAACGATTTTTGCACAAACAGATAGAGGACCACCGCCGGAAGAATCGACAGAAGGGTGCCTGTCATGACCATTTCCCACGGGGTCTGGTTGTCAATCAGGCGCGCGATGCCCACGGTGATGGGCGTTTTGGCCGGATCGCGGGTGAGGACCAGAGGATAGAGGTACTGGCCCCAGCCGCTGAAGAACGAAAGGGCAAAGGCCGTGGCGATGCCCGGAAGCGCGACAGGGATGACGATTCTCAGCAGCGTCTGAAAACGGGAGCAACCGTCAATGAAGGCGGCCTCCTCCAGCGCCACGGGCACGCCGTCAAAAAAGCTGCGCATCAGCAGGATGGGAAACGCCATCGAGGTCGCCAGGATGGTGATGATGATGCCGCTGTAGGTATCATACAGGCCAAGGCTGTTCATCATCATGAACACCGGCACGACGATGACCACCTGGGGCAGCACCTGGGTGATGAAGATGACGCTGGTATAGAAGCGCTTGCCGCGGAAGCGGAAGCGGGAGAGGGCGTAGGCGGCGAAGGTGGCCAGAATGACGTTGAGGAAGGAGGAACCGACGGCATAGATGAGCGTGGCGCGCAGGAAGGCCGCGAAATCCACGCGCGTAAAGATGTCCACGTAGTTATGCCAGGCCCAGTCCGTGGGGAAGAGGAAGGTCTTTCCCAGGTTCTCGTATTCGGTCAGCGAGCCGGCCCAGGCCGTGTAAATGGGGAGCAGGGTGAAGATCATCCAGAAAATGATGATGCAATAGCGCACCGTCTGCACCAGCGAATGTTGGCGCCGCATCCCAAGCGCATGCCGGGAACCCGTCATTGTACCGCCTCCTTTTCGCCGCGGTTGAACAGGCTGAGCACAAAGATGACGGCCAGCATCGCCAGCGAAAGTGCGCAGGCGGTTCCCAGATCGTCATTTTTGAACGCCTGGTTGTAGATCTCCAGCGCCACAAGCTGGGTCTTGCGGGCCGGTCCGCCCGCGGTCATGATGTACACCACGTCGAAAAGCTGCATCGTCCAGGCCGTGACGATAAGGGTCGTGGTCTTTAGCACGGGGCGGATGTAGGGGAGGGTGATGTAGCGGAAGCGCTGCACGAGGCTGGCTCCGTCCAGACTGGCGGCTTCCTGAATATCCTCGGGGATGGTTTGCAGGGCCGCCAGGAGGGAAATAATCATAAACGGCGTTCCCTGCCAGATTCTCACGACGATGACGGTCGCCAGCGCCGTATCGGCCGAGAGAAAGCCGATGCTTTTATCGATGATGTTCAGAGAAAGAAGAAGCTGGTTGATAAAGCCGAACTGCGAGTTGACGACCCACTTCCACATGGTCGCCGCAAAAGCCTGCGGCACCACCCAGGGAATGATGGCGACAGCGCGAAAAAAGCCTCTGCCGCGGATGGGCTTGTCCAGGGCGAGGGAAACGACAGTCCCGAAAAACACGACGCCCAGGACGCCGAAAAACACGTAGGCAAGCGTCACCTGAACGCTGTCAAGGAACCTGGACTTGGTGAGGTATTCAAAGTTTTCAAAGTTGTTCCATCCCAGATAGCCCTGAATGATATTGGAGTCTCCCAGGGAGAACTTGACGAGGTTATAAAGAGGAATGGCGAGAATGAAAACGAACAGGACGATGGTCGGAGCAAGATAGAGATATGGCTCCAGCTTTCTTTCTGTCAGGCTGTTTTTGGACATGGCATGATCCTCCGCGTTACGCTGCTGTTGAGAAAAGGACGGCCCAAGCCGTTGGGCCTGTGGCCGTCCCCTTTGGATGCCGCCTTAACCTTAGTCCTCGTAGATTTCAGCGTGCTCTTCAGCAATATACGCCTGCGTCTCCTCGGCGGTCTGCTCGCCCATCATCAGGAGCTGGAGTTGCTCGCCGGTGACGGTCCACAGCGCATTGGTCTTTACGCAGATGCCTTCGGAATAGCTGTTCTCCATCGTCTCGATGACGTTGAGCATATAGCCGTCGGTGTAGGTGGCCGCCTCGGACACCAGCATCGGCACCGAGCCATAGGCGGCATGGGCGAGCTGGTTTTCGGTGCGCATGAGGTAGCGCAGGAAGGTCCAGGCCTCATCGGGATGCTCGCTGTTGGTGGGGATGAACCATCCGCCGACGTTGACGGCGGTGGAGTTGACGCCGCTGGCGCCGCAGGGCACACAGGCGGCCCGCAGGGTTCCGTCGGCCAGCTGGTCAGGCGCCTGGTTGGCCATGTTAATCAGGTCGAAGGTGACGGCGACCTTTCCATCGCGCAGCAGGGTGCGCACATCAAAGCGGCTGTACTCGATGTAGTTGTCCTGTGCGTACTGGGTCAGGTCCTGGATGAACTGTAGCGTATTGATGGCCGCCTGCTTTCCTTCCTCGGTGTCGTAGACGTACTGACCGGCCTGCGCGTCCCACGCGCTGCCGCCGTACTCGCTGGTGAAGAGCGACTCAAAGACAAAGGAGGTTTCGCCGCCGGAGGGGTTGGCATACAGGCCGATGGGGGCGATTCCCTCGATGGCGGAAAGCGCTTCGCAGGCCGCCAGGAATTCATCCCAGGTCTTGGGCGGGTTGTCGGGATCAAGCCCGGCCTCCAGGAACAGGTCCGCGTTATACCACATGATGAGGCTGGAGCCGCCGCAGGTAATCATGTACTGCTTGCCGTTGTATACGCCGGCCTCCATCATCGAGGGGTACATGTCCGCCCTGAGCTCATCGTCGACATAGGGGGTCAGGTCCAGAACCAGGCCCTTGTCCGCCAGGTCGAAGATGGTGCCGGGCAGATGGTACATCACATCCGGCAGCGTTTTGGAAGAGGCCATCGTCTGCAACGTCTTTTCGGCATCCGACCAGCCCAGGTCCTGCATGTCGATCTTGATGTTGGGGTATTCCGCTTCAAAGTTGGCGATGATGTCATCAAAAATCTCGTGAAGCACCTCGGGTGTGCCCGTACGCACAAAGCTGAGGGTCACCGTTTCCTCTGCAGATGCCAGGGAAACACTCACCGTCAAAAGCATACACAGGGTCACAAGAGCAGCGAGAATCCTTTTCATGCGATCTACCTCTTTCTTTCGTTACTATTTTTCACACCTTGCTAGCAAAGGTGCTTGAGCCTCCCGTCATTTTCCGATGCGTTTGAGAACCTCGCGCACTTCCTTCTTTTCCTCGTCCGTCAAGGGCAGGCAGGGGATGCGCGGCCAGCCGCCGCAGGAGCCCACCTCGTCGGTGATGTACTTGAGCAGCGAAATGACCTTGTATTCGCCGCCCATTCCCGAATACTTCGCCGCCAGGTCCATGTAGGGAACCAAAGTGTCCCGGATCTCCTTGGCCTTGAGGTAGTCGCCGCTGCTGCGGGCCTCCCAGATGGCCTTGGCGCGCTCGGGCACGAAGTTGGACATGCTGGAGATGAATCCGGCCGTCCCGGCCAAAGCGGCATAGGGCTCGAGGAATTCGCCGTGGCCGTTGATTACGCTGACCTTGTCGCCGATCTCCTGCACGCAGCGGGTCATTTTGAAAAAGGCCGGCGTGCAGTCCTTGATGCCCACGACGTTGGGCAGCTCCTTCAGCCGGCGCAACACGGTCAGGGGCACGTCGATGTTCATGACTTCAAAGTTGTTGTAGAGAAGGATGCCCAGATCGGTGTTATCCGAAAGCTCCTTGTAAAACGCATAGATGCAGTTCTCGTCCTTGGCCGGATAATAGTAGGGCGACAGCGCCATCACGCCCGCCGCGCCGCTGTCCTGCGCGTGATGCGCCAGCTCGATGGACTCGCGCACATTGGTGCTGTTGCAGCCGGCGATCACGGGAAGCTCGTCCCCGCATACCGACAGGGCACATTCCAGCACTTCCTTGCGGTCGGCGACGTTCATCGCCCCGCACTCGCCCGTGCTTCCGCCCACCACGATTGTCGCGTTGGTCTTGTTCAGACCAGAATTCAGAATGTATTTCAGGTTCTTTTCATAGCCTGCCGCATCGAAGCTGCCGTCCTCTTTAAAGGGCGTGATGCTGATGATGCATACACCATGGAGTTGCTTGCGAAGCTCTTGCGGACTCATCCTGACCATAACAAAAAATCCTCCTTATTTTGGCTGCTGTCATGACAACACGGCTGGTTTGTGAAAAAATCATAACATCGCGGCAGGGGGTTGTCAATAGAAAATAAAAAATTTTTTCTTGCAAAATATATTGCAAAAATAATTTTTTTGATATATACTTCCTGTATAAAGGAGACTCTGTCCCTTCAAACCAACTTTCTTTCCTGCAGGAGGCTTAGCAAATGGAAAGCATCACCAATCTTCGGGTAGGCGTGGGCAAGTTTTTTTACGGCAGCGGATGCATCGCCATGCTGCCCCGGGAAATCAGGCGGCTGGGCGGCAAGCCGTTTTTTATCGGCGGAGAGCGCAGCACCCGGCTGGTTTTGGATGCCTGCGGAGATGGACTGGCCCAGGAGGGCAGCCTTCCCTCCGTTCATATTCACGGGGGCGCCTGTTCCCGCGCAAGCGCAGAGGAACTGGGCCGGCAGGCCCTCCAGGAGGGCTGCACCGTAATTGTGGGAATCGGTGGCGGGAAATGCCTCGATCTGGCCAAGTGCGCCGCGACCTTTGCAAAAATGGACCTCATCAATGTCCCCACCTCCGTGGCGACCTGCGCCGCCTCCTCCACCGTATGCATCATGTATACCGCGCAGGGCAGGCCCGACGGCTCCGTGGCGATGCTCAAGGAGGTGGATGTGGTGATTGCAGACACCGGCCTGATCGCCACCGCGCCCAAACGCACGCTTGCGGCGGGCATCTTTGATTCCATCGCCAAGTACCCCGAGGTCATTCACAATCGCATCATCAACAGCCACCTCGACTGCGAGCTGGAGAAGTACATCTGCGTGGTCAATTCACAGGCCATCTACACCTTCCTGCTGGAGGAGGGTGGCGAGGTATATGAAAAAGGCGCGCAATCGCCTCGTTTCCGCGACGTGGTGCTGACCAATCTGCTGCACACCTCCATCGTCAGCGGCTTTTCCTATGGTGTGGACCAGCTGGCCCTCGCTCACGGCCTTTACTCGTTCATGCGCGACGCCTTTACGCTGGAGGCCGGAGACGTTCTTCACGGCGAAATCGTCGCGGTGGGTGTAATCATGCAGATGGTCTTTAACGGCGCGCCGGAGGCGGAGCGGGAGAGGGTCATTGCGGCGATGCGGGCCATGGACATGCCTCTGACGCTCAGAGAAATCGGCTTTGTGCATACGCCTGTCAACATGGAAAAGTTGGAAGCCTATCTTCTGCAGGCCACAGCCCTCACGCCCGGGGACCTTCCACGGCTTCGTGAGGCGATTGCCACCATCTGCTGAGGAACTCCCGATTTTTGGACTGGGCCGCGCCGATTCACGGCGCGGCCTTTTTTAATGGAGAAGGAATGACGGGCTGCGCGGGGATTGCATAATCTGTGCTTTTTTCTCCTTATTTGACATGAAAGACTTGACAGTAAGAATTGTAACAACTATAATTAACAGCATCAAACAGAAACGAACTTTTTCAAAAAACAGCCTACCCTTCAATATCGGGGAAGGGAGATGACATATGCTTCCCATAGAACGCAGGAGGCGGCTGATGGCCCTGATGGAGGCCAAGGAAACGGCGACGACGGAGGAGCTGGCGCATTTTCTCAAGGTCAGCGAGATGACGGTCCGGCGCGATCTGGATTATTTCCAGCGCGGGGGCAAGCTCCAGCGCTGCCACGGCGGGGCAGTGCTGGTGCAAAGGACGGTCGGAGAGGCGGCCTACGAACAGAAGATGGCCAAGGATATGGAGGCCAAGCGCAGGCTGGCGGACATCGCGGCCTCGCTTGTCAAGCCCGGAATGACCGTATACCTTGACGCGGGCACCACCACGTACTGCCTGGCGGAGGCGATTGCGCAGATGGAGGGGCTGACGGTGATTACCAACGATCTCAAGATCGCCCTCAGGCTGCTGGCCTCGCCCGCCGAGATCGTGGTGCTGGGCGGACAGGTGCAAAAGGGCACGGGGAGCATGCTGGGGGACGTGGCGCTGGAGCAGCTTGGCCAGCTTCGCCCCGCGATCGCTTTTCTGGGCTCGGCGTCCATCGACGCAAGGCTGTATAACCTCACCCCGACGCAGGAAAAGGCGTTTTTGAAACAGGCGGTCCGCTCCGTCGCGCAAAGCTGCTATCTGATTGCGGATGCGTCCAAGTTTCACAGCTCCGCGCTTTATGCCATTGACTCCCTGAGCGTTTACGACGGCGTGATTACCGACGCCGTTTTGAGCGAGAGCGAAAAGCGTCTGCTGGGCAAGCGGACGCGGCTGATGACCCCGTGAGCATGTGAAAAGGAGGCGGCGTTATGCCCAACTGCATCGTCATCGCCGACGATCTGACCGGCGCGAACGCGACCGGCGTTCTGCTGAAAAAAAGCGGATTCAACACCATGACCCTGCTTCGCAACGCCATGGTGGAAACCGCCACGCTCAAGGAGTGCGACTGCCTGGTGGTGCCGACCAACAGCCGCGCCATCCCGCGCCAGGAGGCGTACACGCGGGTGCGGGAGTGCCTGGAGGCGCTGCGCGCCAATGAGGTGCGGCTCTATGCCAAGCGCATCGACAGCACGCTGCGCGGCAACCTGGGCAGCGAGACGGAGGCGTTTCTGGACGTGCTGGGAGAGGAATACATGGCCGTCTGCGTGCCGGTGTTTCCCTCCTCGGGCCGGGCGCTGGTGGGCGGGCACCTGCTGGTCGGCGGCGTGCCCCTGCGGCTGACCGAGGCGGCCAAGGACCCCAAATGCCCGGTCCATCTCTCCGACGCGCACGCGCTGCTTCAGCAGCAGACGAAATACCCCGTGGCGGCCGTGCATCTGGATGACATCGCAGACGGCGTGGAGGCGCTGAGCAAGAGGATCAGGGAGCTGCGCGAGGGCGGCGCGCGCATTTTGCTGGCCGACGGCGTGACGGCGGCAGACATGGAAACCGTCGCGGACGCGCTGGTGATGGCCGCAATTCCCGTAATTACCGTGGACCCGGGTCCCTTCACGGCCCTGATGGCGGCGCGCCTGCTCACCCCCGCGTACTCGCTGCAGGGGACCAAGGTGCTTTGCGCCATCGGCTCGGTCAACGGCGTCGCGGCCGCGCAGACGAGAAGGCTTCTGTCCGAGCTGCCGGTGAGGATGGTGATGCTGGATGCCGGGCGCATCCTGGAGAGCCCGGAGAGCCGCCGTGAGGAGATCGACCGGCTGGTGGAGGAGCTGACCGCGCGTCGCAACGAGTCCCCCGTGCTGGCGGTCGTGGGCAACGGCATCGACCCGGCCATGAAGCTGTCGCTCAAGGACTATGAGGCGCGCCTTGGGCTGAGCACGGAGGAGCTTTCGGAGCTGATTAACCACGCCTTCGCCGAGGTCGCCCTGCGCGTGCTCGCCGCCGACAGCCAGATCCGCGGCCTCTACTCCACCGGCGGGGACATCACCGCCGCCATCCATCAGCGCGCGGGCACCCTGGCGCTGCGGCTGCTGGACGAGGTGGTGCCGCTGGCGGGTTATGCGCAGGCCATCGGCGGAACGCTTCGCGGGCTGTACTGCATCAGCAAGGGCGGCATGGTGGGCGACGAGCGGGCCATGGTGACCTGCGTGAACTATCTGAGAGACCGCCTGAACGAAACCGCGCACTAAACAGGGAGAAGGGAGAATACATATGGAAAGACCGTTGATTGCCATTCCTATCGGAGATCCCGCTGGCATCGGCCCGGAGATTGTCATCAAGACCCTGGCGGACGAGACCACCCAGAAGACCGCACGCTGCGTGATCGTGGGCAGCCGCCGCGTGCTGGAGCACGCCATGACCTATCCCAATACCCCGCGTCTGACGATCCATACCATCTCCACGCCCGCCGAGGGCACGTATGAGGCGGGGACGATCGAGCTGATCGACATCGACAACATCGACATGTCGCGCTTTGAGGTCGGCAAGGTCAGCGGCATGTGCGGCAAAGCGGCCTACGAGTACATCGCCCGCAGCATCGAGCTTGCGAACGAACGGCTGGTTGACGCCGTGTCAACCACGCCGATCAACAAAGAATCTTTAAAAGAAGGAGGGGTGAATTTCATCGGCCATACCGAGATTTTCAGCGCCCTGACCCATTCCAACGACCCCCTGACGCTCTTTGAGGTCCGCAACCTGCGCGTGTTCTTCCTCAGCCGGCATGTCTCCCTGCGCAAGGCGTGCGACATGGTCACCAAGGAGCGCATCATCGACTATGTCATCCGCTGCACCAGGGCGCTGCGCAAGCTGGGCATCACGGAGGGCACCATGGCCATCGCAGGGCTCAACCCGCACAGCGGCGAGCATGGGCTGTTTGGCGATGAGGAGGTCAAGGCGGTATTCCCCGCGGTCGAGGAGCTGAAAAAGATGGGCTACCAGGTGGCGGGCCCCATCGGAGCCGATTCCGTATTCCATCAGGCGCTCAACGGCCGCTACAACAGCGTGCTGAGCCTCTATCACGATCAGGGGCACATCGCCACCAAGACGCTGGACTTTGAGCACACCATCTCCATCACCGCCGGCATGCCGATCCTGCGCACGTCCGTGGACCACGGCACGGCGTTTGACATCGCGGGCAAGGGCATCGCCAGCCCCGTGAGCATGATGGAGGCCGTCCGTCTGGGCGTGAAGTACGCGCCCGCCTTCCTGCGTGAATAAACGGCCCCCATGGAGGGGCCGCTGAAAGGAGTTGCGAACATGGTTGCCGGAACCCAAATGCTGATCGCTCTTTTCATCGGAATTGTCCTGTTGATTCTGCTCATCCTCAAGACAAAGGTTCATGCGTTCCTCGGACTCATCATCGCGGCCGTCGTCATCGGCCTGCTGGGCGGCATGGCCCCGGCCAGCATCCCCACCTCCATCATCAACGGCTTCGGTGGCACGCTGGGAAGCATCGGCATCATCATCGGCTTTGGCGTCATGATGGGCCAGATCTTCGACCGCACGGGCGCCGCCGAGCGCATGGCGCTGACATTCATCAAACTCTTCGGCAAGAAGCGGGAACACTGGGCCATGGCCCTGACGGGCTTCATCGTCTCCATCCCGATCTTCTGCGATTCCGGCTTCGTCATCGTCAGCCCCATCGCCAAGGCCATCTCCAAAAAGACCCGCCGCTCCATCGTGGCCATCGCCGGCCCGCTGGCCGCCGGCCTGGTCATCACCCACTCCCTGGTCCCGCCCACGCCCGGACCGCTGGGC
>CALVKX010000015.1 GCA_944333375.1 uncultured Eubacteriales bacterium | reverse complement strand
GCAACATGGGCGCGTATTTTTCCGCCTTTGCGCCGTTTATAGCCGGTATCATGTTTATCTCGGCGTTTTCCAGCCTGTCCAGCCTTTTGGGCCTGTTCCCGCCCACGTCGGATATGAACATTGTAGCCGGATGGGCCATACTGGTGTTCGTCCTTATTACCCATTACAAACTCAAGGGCGGCCTGCTGCCCTATGTGAAGGGATTCTTTGAACCGGTGTTCATCTTCGCGCCCTTCAACATCATCGGCGAGGTGGCCACCCCGGTTTCGATGTCCTTCCGTCATTATGGCAACGTGCTGTCGGGGATGGTCATCTCTACTTTGGTGGCCTATGCCCTGCAAACCCTCAGCCACATGCTGCTGGGCTGGCTGCCCGGCGTGCTGGGACAGTTCCCCTTTCTGCAGGTAGGCCTGCCGGCCATCCTGTCCCTGTACTTCGATATCTTCAGCGGGTTGATGCAAGCATTTATATTTGCCCTGCTCACCACAATCTACATATCCACAGGTTTCCCGCAGGAGGAATATGAACGGCGCAAGGCAAAGCGCAAAAAAGCTTTGCATACCGCATAAACAATCACTACATTCAAGGAGGACTCTGACATGCTCGAACTCGCCATTGGTATCATCCTTGCCGGCTGCGGCATTGGCGCCGGCCTTGCCCTGATTGCAGGTATCGGCCCTGGTATCGGTGAAGGCAACGCTGCCGCCAAAGCCTGCGAAGCCATCGGTCGCCAGCCCGAGAGCAAAAGCGACGTAACTTCTACCATGATTTTGGGTTGTGCCATCGCGGAAACCACCGGTCTTTATGGTCTGGTCGTCGGCATCCTGCTCATCTTCGTCGCACCCAATATGTTTGTCAACATTTTGCTCAACGCCATCAAATAATGCCCGAGCGCGGCGATAGAGAGAGGCCGAACCAATGAGCGTGCAATCTTTAGATATCATTTCCGTCAATCTATGGCAAATCCTCATCTCTCTTGCCAATCTGCTGATTATCACCTTTGTTCTCAAGCGCTTCCTGTTCAAACGCGTTCAGGCGGTCCTCACGGCCCGTCAGGAGCAGGTGAGCAAAATTTACGGCGAGGCGGAGGAAAGCCGCAACGCCGCGGTCAGCATGAAGCAGGAGTATGAGGCGCGCCTGGCCTCCGCCCGCGAGGAAGCGGACGGGCTGGTGCGTACGGCCGTTGTCACGGCCCAGCGCAAGGGCGATCAGATCCTCGCCGAAGCGTCCGGCCAGGCCAGCCGGCTCAAGCAGAAGGCCGAGGAGGAAATCGCCATGGAGCGCAGGCAGATGCTTACCGGCGTTCGGAAGGAAATTTCCGACCTGGCCGTGGGCATCGCCTCCAAGGTGGTCGAGCGTGAGATCCAGCCGAAGGATCACGAGGCCTTTGTGGATGAATTCATCAGGAACGTGGGTGACGAAGCATGACCGATCTGGCGGAGGAATACGGTAAAGGCCTGTATGATCTGACCGAGGAGGAGCATGCCTCCGAGGACGTGCTTTCGCAGCTTCGCGTGCTCAGGGGGCTTTTCCGCGACCAGCCGGATTTTATCCGCCTGCTTTGCAACATGTCGCTTGCAAAGCAGGAGCGCACCGCCATCCTGGACGGCGCGCTTCGCGGTCAGGTGCACCCCTACGTGCTGAATTTTCTCAAAATCCTGTGCGAGCGCGGAGCGCTGCACGAATTTGAGGGCTGCGTAAGCGCCTTCACAGCGCTGTACAACCAGGCGCACGGCATCGTTGAGGCCAGTGTGACCACGGGCGTTCCTCTGGAAGCCGGGCAGCGCACCCGTTTGATCGACAAGCTGTCCGCCATGACGGGCAAGCGGATCGTGCTTTTGGAAAAGGTGGACCCAGGCGTGGTGGGCGGCGTACTGCTGGAGATGAACGGCAAGCGCTACGACAACACGCTGCGCCACCGGCTCAAAGCCATTCACGCCGCCCTGACGGCGGAGGCGTGAGCCATGGCCTCATCTACTGAAAGCTGGTGATACTATGCAGTTGAAACCCGAGGAGATCTCCAAGCTCATCAAAGAGCAGATCAAGCATTATGATAACCGCATCGCGCAGGATGACGTGGGCACCACCATCATGATCGGCGACGGCATCGCGCGCGTGAGCGGTCTGGACAAGTGCATGGCCAACGAACTGGTGCAGTTTCCCAACGGCGCCTACGGCATGGCCCTGAACCTGGAAGAAAACAGCATCGCCGTGGTGATGCTGGGCGACGACGAGGACATCAAGGAAGGCGACGTTGTCCGCCGCACGGGCCAGGTGGTTTCCGTGCCCGTGGGCGAAGGCCTGATCGGCCGCGTGGTCAACGCCCTGGGCCAGCCCGTGGACGGCAAGGGCCCCGTGGACGCAAAGGAGCACCGCCCCATCGAGCGCAACGCGCCCGGCATCATCGAGCGCAAGGGCGTCAGCGTGCCGCTTCAGACCGGCATCAAGGCCATCGACAGCATGATTCCCATCGGCCGCGGCCAGCGCGAGCTCATCATCGGCGACCGCCAGACCGGTAAAACCGTCATCGCCCTGGACACCATCATCAACCAGAAGGGCAAGGACGTCATCTGCATCTACGTGGCCATCGGACAGAAATGCTCCACCGTGGCCCAGCTGGTGGACACCCTGACGGCCGCCGGCGCGATGGACTACACCATCGTGGTCAGCGCCACGGCGTCCGAGCTTTCGCCGCTGCAGTACATCGCGCCCTATTCCGGCTGCGCCATGGCGGAATACTTCATGGACCAGGGCAAGGACGTGCTGATCGTCTACGACGACCTGAGCAAGCACGCGGTTGCCTATCGCGCCCTCTCCCTGCTCATCCGCCGTCCTCCGGGACGCGAGGCCTATCCCGGCGACGTGTTCTACCTGCACAGCCGCCTTCTGGAGCGCGCCGCGCGGCTGGACCCCGAGCATGGCGGCGGTTCCATCACGGCCTTGCCCATCATTGAGACGCAGGCCGGCGACGTGTCCGCCTACATCCCCACCAACGTCATCTCCATCACCGACGGCCAGATCTTCCTGCTTACCGAGCTGTTCCACTCCGGCGTCATGCCCGCCGTGGACCCCGGTATCTCCGTCAGCCGCGTGGGCGGCAACGCGCAGATCAAGGCCATGAAGAAGGTCGCCGGCAGCCTCAAGCTCCTCTACAGCCAGTACCGCGAATTGCAGGGCTTTGCGCAGTTCGGCTCCGACCTGGACGCCGATACCAAGGCCCGTCTGGCCCAGGGCCAGCGCATCGTGGAGGTGCTCAAGCAAAACCGCAGCCATCCCATCGCCGTGGAGGATCAGGTGTGCATCTTCTACGCCGTGACCCGCGGTTTCCTCAAGGATGTGGCGGTAACGGACGTGGCCGAGTATGAGGAAGGCCTGTACGAGCGCATGTCCGCCCAGCATGCGCACGTGCTGGAAGCCATCCGCACCACCGGCGATCTGAGCAAGGAGACCGAGGAGGCCCTTCGCGCCGCCCTGGACGCCTACACGAAGGATTTTCTCAAAAGCAAAAAGTAAGTAAGGAGGTTTCGCCATGGCCGGAGCGTCCATGAAAGACATCAAGCTGCGCATCCGAAGCGTGGAAAGCACCATGCAGATCACCAAGGCCATGCAGCTTGTGGCGACCTCCAAACTGCGCCGCGCCAAGGAGCGCATGGAAAACAGCAAGCCCTACACCCGCATCTCCACCGCCGCTCTGGCGGCCGCGGTGGCCTGCTGCGACGATCCCTCCGTTCCCTACGTGACTCCCCGCGGAGGAAAGGGCCGCTGCTACGTGCTCATCGCGGGTGACCGCGGGCTGGCGGGCGGCTACAACGCCAACCTGTTCAAGGCGTTCAGCGCCCACGCCGAGGGGGCGGATGTCTGCGTGCTGCCTCTGGGCCGGAAGGCCGTGGAGCGGTGCCACCGGCTGGGCATCGAAACGCTGAGCGACGACTATCCCCGTGTGGAGGGCATGTCGGTAGGCACGTGCTACCATCTGGCCCGGCTTTTGCTGGACGGGTACGACACGGAGCGGTATGACGAGCTTTGGCTGGTGTACACCAACTTCGTCAGCATGATGACCCAGGAGGTCGTCATCGAGCAGCTTCTGCCCGTGCAGCGCCCGCCGGAGGGGACGCCGCACACGCTGGTTTCCACCGTGTATGAGCTGCCCCCCGCCGAAACGCTGGCCCACGTGCTGCCCGATTTTCTGGCCGGCAGGCTCTACAGCGCCCTGTGCGACGCCTTCGCCAGCGAGGTGGCGGCGCGCCGCAGCGCCATGGATTCCGCCACCAAGAACGCCGGAGAGATGATCTCCGACCTCAGGCTCAGGTACAACCGGGCCCGTCAGGGCGCCATCACCCAGGAGATCACGGAAATCGTGGCTGGCGCGGAGCACTGAGCGCGTCAGGAAAGGAGTTTTACCATCGTGAGCACGAAAAACATCGGCAAGGTGGTTCAGGTCATCGGCCCGGTGCTGGACATCCGTTTCCAGGACGGCCAGCTGCCCGAACTGCTTTCCGCCATTGAAATCCAAAACGGCGACCGCAAGATCGTGGCCGAGGTGGCGCAGCACATTGGCGACAACGTGGCCCGCTGCGTCTCCATGAACGCCACCGACGGCATGGTGCGCGGTCTGGAGGCCGTGGACACCGGCGGCCCCATCACCGTGCCCGTGGGCGACAAGTGCCTGGGCCGCATCTTTAACCTGCTGGGCCAGCCCATCGACGAAAAGCCCGCGCCCGAAGGCGTGGAGCGGTGGCCCATCCATCGCCAGCCCCCCAGCTACGAGGAGCAGGAAACCTCCACCGAGATTCTGGAGACCGGCATCAAGGTCGTCGATCTCATCGCCCCCTATGCCAAGGGCGGCAAAATCGGCCTGTTCGGCGGCGCGGGCGTTGGCAAGACGGTTCTGATTATGGAGCTCATCAACAACGTCGCCAAGCAGCACGGCGGCCTGTCCGTGTTCGCCGGCGTGGGCGAACGCACCCGCGAGGGTAACGACCTGTACAACGAGATGCAGGAGAGCGGCGTCATCAACAAGACCGCGCTGGTCTACGGCCAGATGAATGAGCCGCCGGGAGCCCGTATGCGCGTGGCGCTGTCGGGGCTTACGATGGCGGAATATTTCCGCGACCGTGAGAACCAGGACGTGCTGCTCTTCATCGACAACATCTTCCGCTTCACCCAGGCGGGCAGCGAGGTATCCGCGCTGCTGGGCCGCATGCCCAGCGCCGTGGGCTACCAGCCCACCTTGGCCACCGAAATGGGCGCCCTGCAGGAGCGCATCACCTCCACCAAAAAGGGCTCCATCACCTCCGTGCAGGCCGTCTACGTGCCCGCCGACGACCTGACCGACCCGGCCCCCGCCACCACCTTTGCCCATCTGGACGCGACGACGGTTTTGAGCCGCGCCATTTCCTCTCTTGGCATCTATCCCGCCGTGGACCCGCTGGAATCCACCAGCCGCATCCTCTCCCCCGAAATCGTGGGCGCGGAGCACTACGAGGTGGCCCGTCAGGTGCAGAGCATTTTGCAGCGCTACAAGGAGCTGCAGGACATCATCGCCATCATGGGCATGGATGAGCTCAGCGACGAGGATAAGCTCATCGTCGCCCGCGCCCGCAAGGTGCAGCGTTTCCTCAGCCAGCCCTTCAGCGTGGCCGAGCAGTTCACCGGCATGCAGGGCAAGTACGTGCCCCTCAAGGAAACGATCCGCGGCTTTAAGGAGATCATCGAAGGCAAACACGACGACCTGCCCGAGAGCGCCTTCCTGTTCGTGGGGACCATTGAAGAGGCCGTGGAAAAAGCCAAAAAGGGTGAATGAGCATGGCGACGTTTCATTTGCAGATCGTCACCCCCGACCGCATGGTGTATGACGGGCAGGCGGAGCGCGTGATCGTGCGCACGCTGCGCGGCGACGTGTGCATCCTGGCCCGGCACATCGACTATGCCGCCCCCCTGGGCATCGGCGAGGCGCGCGTGACCGACGCGGACGGCGTCACCCGCGTGGCCGCGTGCAGCGGCGGCATGATCGGCGTGGATGCCGGCGAGGTCCGCGTCATGGCGACCACCTTCGAATGGGCCGACGACATCGACCTGGAGCGCGCCCAGCGCGCGCAGAAGGAAGCGCTGGAGCGCCTGGAGTCCCTCAAGCACGAGGACCGTGATTTCGCCATCGCCGAGGCCAAGCTCAAGCGCGCCCTGGCGCGCATCCACGTCAAGGAATGACAAAAAACCGCCGGAGGCGATCGCCTCCGGCGGTTCCTTGCGTTTGTCCGGATTATTTGGTCCCGAACAGCCGGTCGCCCGCGTCGCCCAGGCCGGGCACGATATAGCCGTGCTCGTTGAGCTTTTCGTCGCAGGCGGCGACGTAGATGTTGACGTCGGGATGGTCCCGCTTCACGCGCTCAATGCCCTCGGGCGCGGCGATGAGGTTCACCAGGCGGATATGCTTGCAGTTTCGCTGCTTGAGGAAGGTAATGGCGGCCGAAGCGCTTCCGCCCGTGGCCAGCATGGGGTCCAGCACCAGAAGCTCGCGGCTTTCGCTGTCCGCGGGCAGCTTGCAATAATACTCCACCGGCTGAAGGGTCTCCGGGTCGCGGTAGAGGCCGATATGGCCGATGCGCGCCGCGGGGATCAGCTTGGCCACGCCGTCCACCATGCCCAGGCCCGCGCGCAGGATGGGCACGATGCCCACCTTCTTGCCGCTGAGATGCCTTGCCTTGGTCTTGCAAAGGGGCGTCTCGATCTCCACTTCCTTGGTGGGCAGGTCACGGGTGACCTCGTAAACCATCAGCATGCTGATCTCTTCCAGCAGTTCCCGAAACTCCTTGGCGCCGGTGCGAACGTCGCGCATCAGGCTCAGCTTGTGCTGAATCAGCGGATGATCGAAAACATATACCTTCCCCATGGAACAGCCTCCTTCGTTGAGACGCGCGGCACCCGGCCGCGCCATTCTTCAATCATTATAGGGGAAAGCGCATCCCATTGCAAGGGAAAAGCGTTTTTTTTCGTCCTTATTCCCGGCGGGCCGCGTGTAAAATCCGCCGGTTTTCTTTACCTTGTCGCCGTGGATATGATATAATCATAAAGCAATGCCGTTTGGACGGCGTATCGGAGAGGAGCTGCGGACGTGTACATCGAAAAGCGCTATATTAAAAAAATTGCCAAGGTTTTTGAGGGCTTGTCCATTCCCCTGCGTCTGGTGGACGCCGCAGGCATGTGCCTGGTTCCCGAGGACGGCGAGTCCGTCCCTCCGCCTTCCAATGCGCTGACCCAGGGGCTGAACTACCATATCGGCCAGCGCTTCTACCGCGTTTTGGACGTCCATCCTCCGCTCTACCTTGTGGCGCCAGACGGCGCGCCAGGCGCGGAGGACGTGCTGTGCGTGGCGGATGCGATGATGATGAGCCTGCTCAAAAGCAGCCTCTCCATCGCCAGCCATACCGACGTATACCGCCGCGTGCTCAAGCAGGAGCTGACGGGCTCCGACCTCATCTCCCGCGCCGGGGAGCACCAGATCCCTCTGGAGATGGAGCGCTGCGTGGTGCTGTTCCAGATCGAGCAGACGGAAAAATCCAGCGCGTTCAGCCTTTTGGGCGAGCTGGTACCGCTGGGCGAGGGCGACGTGCTGGTGGAGATGAACCGGCACTTGGTGGCGCTCATCAAGGACATGGACGGCATCGACGGCATGGACGACCTGTACCAGTTTGCCCGGGCCGTGCAGGAGACGCTGATGGAGGAGGCGGTTCAGACCGCAAGCGTGGGCATCGGCGAGGAGAAGCATACCCTGGCCCAGCTTGGGGAAAGCTATGCCGAGGCGAAGCGCGCCATGGAGGTGGGGGCCATCTTCCACCCCGGCGAGTCCATCCACGTGTTCCGAAAGCTGATGCTCGAGCGCTTCCTGATGAATGTCCCGCGGGAGGAGAGCACGCTCTACCACGGCCTGCTGTTCAACCGAAAGACGGCCAAGCTCTTTAACGAGGAGATGCTGCAGACCATCGAGATGTTCTTCCGCAAGGACCTCAACCTCTCCGACACGGCCCGTCAGCTCTTCATCCACCGAAACACCCTGGTCTACCGGCTGGACAAGGTGCAGCGGCAAACCGGCCTGGATCTTCGGCACTTTGACGACGCGGTGACCTTCAAGATTCTTTATGAGCTCAAAAAGTGCGGTCAGGAGAAGCCCCGGCAGATCTACTGACAGCCATGAAACGAGGCGGTAAACCAGTGAAACACCCTTCCCAGAAACGCTTTAGGCTCATGTGTCTGGCGCTGATGGTATCTTTGATGCTCACGGGCTGCGCCCTTTTGCCCACCACGGTCAGCGACGCGGTGCTGGGCACGGACGACACCGTGACCATCAGCCGCTCGGAGTATGAGCGCCTGCAGCGCTACGCGGAGCTGGACGAGATCTGGCAGATCGTGGAAACCTACTACTATCAGGAGCCAGACGAGGAGTCCATGCTCGACGGGGCGGAGATGGGCCTGCTCTACGGGCTTGGCGATCCGTACACCTATTACTATACGCCCGAACAGTACGCGCAGCTCTGGGCGGATGACGAGGGCGAATACGCCGGCATCGGCATCCAGATCATGGGCGACTATATCACGGGGCTTTGCACCATCAGCCGCGTCTTTCTGGACAGCCCCGCCTTGGACGCGGGTCTTCGCAAGGGCGATATTCTCACCCGCGTGGAGGACGTGGACGTGGTGGCCACCACGCTGCAGGACGCCGTCAACATCATGCGCGGCGAGCCCGGCACGCCCGTCAATGTCCAGGTGCAGCGCGGCGACCAGCTTCTGGACTTCGTGGTGGACCGCGCGGTGGTCCATGTCAACTGGGTCAACAGCTGCATGCTGGAGGGGAACGTGGGCTATATCTCGCTCTATGAGTTCAGTGGGGATTGCAGCCCCTCCTTTGCCGTGCACCTGGACAATCTGATGAACGAGGGGGCCAGGTCCCTCATCATCGACCTGCGCGACAACCCCGGCGGCTGGGTGGATGACGCGCAGAAGGTGGCGGACATGTTCCTTGCGGAAGGCAACGTGGCCTCCCTGGTCTATCGGGACGGCACCACGGAGCTGTACACCACCACCACCGACGGAAAGGAAAACCCCATCCCCCTGGTGGTGCTGGTCAACGAATACTCCGCCTCCGCCAGCGAGATTCTCGCCGGCGCCCTTCAGGACCGGGGCCGCGCCACCATCGTGGGCACGCAGACCTTTGGAAAGGGCGTGGTCCAGTATGTGCTGCCGGTGGGCACGCGCGGCGCGGGGATGCAGCTCACCGTGGCGCAGTACTACACCCCCAATGGCAACGAGGTCCATAAGGTGGGCATCACGCCGGATATCGAGGCGACGTTGCCCGAGGGCGACACCACCATGTACGACATCGGGGATCTCAGCGACGCCCAGCTGAAAAAAGCCCACGAAATAGCGCTGAGCCTGACAGGCGACTGATTTTTGCCAAACGCGAAAAAAGGCTTTTCAATTTTTCCAGAAGCGTGTATACTATCTCTAACCACCCGGCAAACCCAAGCGGCATCCGTGCGGCGGAGGCGGGCGGACAGATTCACTCCCGGTTGAGGGCGCGGGGGCAGGCTCCTTCGCCCAAGATGAGGAAGGAGGCCAGGGCTATGCGCATCTGTCATCTCTTCACGCCGTAGGGCCGCGGAGGTTTCCGCGGGCCTGCGGTTTTTCACATGCTAAAAAGGAGGCCGCCGCCATGGCTGACGAACGTCTGGGATTTGTGGGTATCGTGGTGGAAGACCGTTCCTCCGTGCGCGCGGTCAACGAGATCCTCTCCGGCTTTGCCCCCATCATCCGGGGGCGGATGGGCGTGCCCGATCCGCAGAGCGGAGAGGCCGTCATCGGGCTTATCGTGCGCGGGACCAACGAGCAGCTCGGCGCATTGACCGGGCGGCTGGGCAACCTGCCGGGCGTGCGCGCAAAGAGCGCGCTGACCGCCCCACGCTGTGCACAAACATGAAAGGAAGATACGAAATGAAAAGGCTTTTAACGGCTCTTGTGGCTCTTCTCATGGCCACGCTTCTGGCGCTTGGACTGACCCTTGGCACCGCGGGCGCCGAACCTGCCGCCCGGGTTGCGGCCCTCAAGGGCCCCACGGCCATGGGCATGGTCAAGATGATGAGCGATGCTCCCGACGCTTATGACTTCACCATTGCCGCCGCCATCGACGAAATCACGCCGCGGCTGGTCAAGGACGAGTTTGACATCGCCGCGGTCCCGGCCAACCTGGCCTCCGTGCTCTACAACAACACCGAGGGCGCGGTCAAGGTGCTTGCCGTCAATACCCTGGGCGTGCTCTACATCGTGGAAAACGGCGATACGGGCATCTCCAGCATCTCGGATCTCAAGGGCCGCACCCTCTATGCCAGCGGCAAGGGCGCCTCGCCGGAATACGCGCTGAACTACCTGCTTTCGCAAAACGGCCTGGACCCCGAAAAGGACGTCACCGTGGAGTATAAGTCCGAGCACGCGGAATGTCTCGCCTCCCTGCTGGCCAACGAGGGCTCCGTGGCGCTTTTGCCTCAGCCCTTTGTGACCACCGCGCAGATGAAGCAGCCCTCCATTCGTGTCGCGCTGGACCTTAACGACGAGTGGGCCAAGGTTCAGCAGGGCAGCGAGTCGCCCAGCATGCTTATCACCGGCGTGGTGGTGGCGCGCACCGCCTTCATCGACGAAAATCCCGAGGCCGTAAGCGCCTTCATGGACGCCTACGCGCAGTCCGTGGCCTACGCCAACGAGCATGTGGAGGAGACCGCCGCCCTGATCGGTCAGTATGATATCGTTCCCGAGGCGGTGGCCAAGGCCGCCCTGCCCCAGTGCGCCATCGTCTATATCGACGGCGCGGAGATGAAGCAGGCGCTTTCGGGTTACCTCCAGGTGCTCTTTGACCAGGATCCCGCCTCCGTGGGCGGCGCCATGCCGGATGAAGCCTTCTACTTCCAGCGCTAAACCGCGCATGCCCCTCTGGGCGGTCCTGGTCTGGCTCGCCGTGTGGCAGCTCGCCGCCTGGTGGGTCGATGCCCCCATTTTGCTCGCCTCTCCCGTCGCGGCCCTCAAACGCCTGTCTCAACTGGCGTTTGAGGCCGCGTTTTGGCGCGCCGTGGGGTTCTCCCTGGGGCGTATCCTGCTGGGCTTTGCCCTGAGCGCGCTGCTGGGCGTGCTGCTGGCCGCCGCGGCCTACCGGCTGCGGCGCGTGCGCGAGCTGCTCATGCCGCTGGTGGCGGCGGTCAAGGCGGTGCCCGTGGCCTCCTTTGTCATCCTCGTCCTGCTGTGGGTTTCCAGCCGGGACCTGAGCGTGGTCATCAGCCTGCTCATCGGCTTCCCGGTGGTCTATGCCAACGCGCTCGCGGGGCTGGACAGCACGGACCCCGGCCTCATCGAGATGGCGCGCGTCTTTCGCGTCCCCTTTCGCCGCCAGCTCGGGACCGTCTATCTCTCCCAGCTCGCGCCGTTTCTGCGCTCCGGCCTCAGCCTCGCCATCGGCCTGTGCTGGAAAAGCGGCGTGGCGGCCGAGGTAATCGGAATCCCGGCCGGCTCCATCGGTGAGAAGCTCTATAAAGCCAAGGTCTATCTGGAAACCCCCGACCTGTTCTGCTGGACGGTGGTGGTGGTGGCGCTGAGCATCGGCTGTGAAAAGCTGCTGGCGCATCTGATGGACGCGGTCGAAAGGAGGGCGTGGGGATGCTGGAAGCCGTAAACGTGAGCAAGGCCTTTGACGGCCGGACCGTCATCCGTGATTTTTCGGCGCGCTTTCCCCCGGGCAACCACACCTGCCTGATGGGCCCCTCCGGCTGCGGCAAGACGACGCTGCTTCGCCTGCTCATGGGGCTGACCGCGCCTGACAGCGGGGAGATTCATATCCCCGCAGGCTTGCGTTTCAGCGCCGTCTTTCAGGAGGACCGGCTGCTGGAGCGCCTGACCGCCGCCGCCAACGTGCGGCTTGCGGCCCGCGTGTCCCCGGCCGAGGTCCATGCCCTGCTGGAGGAGATGGGGATTCCTGCCGAGAGCCTCGCTCAGCCCGTGGGTGCTTTCAGCGGCGGCATGAAGCGCCGCGTGGCCCTGTGCCGGGCGCTGCTGGCCGATTACGACGCGCTGATGCTCGACGAGCCCTACAAGGGGCTGGACGAGACGACGCGGGCGCAGGTGATGCGCCTGGTCGCGCAGCACACCCGTGGCCGCACGGTCGTGCTCGTGACGCATGACCCGGCGGAGGCCGCCGGCTATGAAACGATTCATCTCGCCCCGGCTATCTGAGCGCAGGTGCGCCCCTCCCTTTCAGGACCTTCTCATCATAAAACGTCCCGCCGGCCGGCAGGCTGGCGGGACGTTTTTTTTTGTTTTCCTTCTCAGTAGACAGCCCGCTTGAGGGTCGCCTCCCATCCCAGGTCAATGGCCTTCTGATGCGAGGTGGCGTACGGCCCGATCTTCTCCACCTGCTCCTGCGTGCGCGGGAAGTGGATGCAAATGTGGCCGTCGAAGTTGTTATCCCGGATGTGATAGGTGTCGTGCGGCGTGTTGTGGGTAGAAGCCATGTACACGGTCCCGTCACTGAGCACGACCCAGACCGCCTTGGGCGTCCAGGTGGTCTTGCCGCCGAAGGCCCGGTTCATGTTGGCGGTATCCGCAGCCGTGAGCGGCTCGGCGTCGGCGTGCGCGCCCAGGCTGAACATGTTGACCTGCCAGCTGATGCCGGTGGTGAAGTCATAGATGGTGGCGTTGGGGAACAGGCGGCAGCGCGCCTTGACCTCGCTGTACCAGTTGGCGTAGCGCACCTGTGCGGCGCTGACGGTGGTCACCGTCGGCGCGCCCGGGGTAACGGTGGTGGTGTCGGAGGTTGTGGAATCCGTGCCCCCCGCAGTGATGGCGCTCGTGGAGTTGAGCTTGGCGAAGGTCTTGGTGCCGGCGATGCCGTCGGCCGTCAGGCCGTTGGCCTTCTGGAAGGCGATGAGCGCCAGGCTGGTCTTGACCCCGAACTTGCCGTCCGCCTGGCCGTTTTCAAGATAGCCCAGCGTAATCAGGCGGTTTTGCATATCGCGCACCGCGTCGCTGACCGCGCCCACGCGCAGGGTTTCGGTGGTGCTGACGGTGTTGCTGACGACGTTGCTGGCATAGAGCCTGGCCGAGGTATCCGTGCCCACGACGCCGTCCGCGTCAAGCTGATTGGCTTTCTGGAAGGCGATGACCGCCGCCTTGGTGTCGCGGCCGAACTTGCCGTCCGCGCTTCCCGCCAGATAGCCCAGGGCGATCAGGCGGTTTTGCAGCGTGGTCACCTCCGCGCCCTCGCTGCCGTAGCGAAGGGTGCTGACCAGCGCGCTGGAGGAATCGGTGGTGATGTTGGCGTTTCCGCGGATGGCGGAATCGCTGTAGAGGGCGGTCTGCGTCTCGTAGCCGGCCTTGCCGTCCACCTTGAGGCCATTGGCGCTCTGGAAGGCGCGCACGGCCTCGATATCATCGGTCAGATACACGCCGTCAAGGCGCGAGGTATAGTAGCCCAGCTCCTGCAGGCGGGCCTGCAACCTGCGCACCACCTCGCCCATGCTGCCCGCGCGGATGACGATGACGTTTTCGGGGGTAATGGGCGTCGTGGTGGGCGTGGGCGTGGAAACGGGGATCGCGGTGGGCACCGCGTAGATGGCGTTCACGCCGTAGAGCACCGTGCGCGTGATGGGCCCCAGGATGCCGTCCTGCTCCAGGCTGCTCTTTTTCTGGAACGCCTTGACGGCCTCCGTGGTGGCAGTATTGTACACGCCGGTGATGTTGCCGGTATAATAGCCCAGGTCCTTGAGGCGCTGCTGGAGGAGCTTGACCTCCTCGTCTTCGTCGCCGGGGCGCAGCGTCTTGGTGGGGGGCTTGGGGGTAGGCGTGGGCGAGGGCGTCACGATCACGGATGCGGCCATGGCCGTGGCGCCGTAAAGCACCTGCTGGTCCGCGGCGTTCATCTCGCCGTCCGCAACCAGGCCATGCTTGCCCTCAAAGAGCTTGATGGCCGCGACCGTGTTTTCGTCGCACACGCCGGCGATTTCGCCCTCATCGTAGCCCAGCTCCTTGAGGCGCGTCTGCAGCTTGGTCACAGGCTCACCCTTGGACTTCTCCCGGATCACCGCGCCCGCCACCGGCGGAACCGTGCGCACATACTGGCGGTAGCCGCGGGTGTCCTTGGGGGTGTCCTCGTAGAGCTTGAGCTGGAGGTCCTGGCTGGCGATGCCGTCCTGGGTGAAGCCGTTGCGCTTCTGGAACACCTTGAGCGCGTCTTCGGTCTTGCTGCCGAACTTGCCGTCCACGTCCTCCTCTTCCATGTACCCAAGCTCCGCCAGCGCGGATTGCAGCGCGGTCACGGCCTCGCCCTCGCTGCCGTTTTTGAGCTCGGTGTACTTCTCCGCGCCGGGCTGGGGCGTGGGGGCGGGGATGTTGGCCAGGTTGATGTGCGTATCCACACAGTAGCCGGTCTTGCCGTCGTACTTGACCTTGACAAAGCCGTTGCTGGTGCGGTCATACACCGTCACCACGCTGCCGGCCGGAATGGTCAGAATGACCTCTCCGTCGGTCTTGGCCACCTTGCGCAGCTTCACGTAGTCGATGACCGTGGTATCGTAGGGATATTCGGAGATGGCCGGCGGCGCCTGCATGCTCAGCGCCGGGTTGGGCGAGGGGTCGGGCGAGGGGTCGGTGCCGTCGATATACTTTTTCATCGCGTAGCCGGTCTTGCCGTCAAATTCCACACGATAAAAGCTGCCCGTGACGCCCAGAATGGTCACGGTATCGCCCTTCTGGATTTTTTTGAGAATGGTGGATGTGGTATTGGCGCGGCTGCGCATGTTCACATCGTCCATGCTGACGGTGTCATAAGGATACTTCGCCGCCAGCGCCGGCGAAATCACCGACAAAAACAGCGCCATGGCGCACACGGCGGCCAGCAGGCGCGCCCAACGGTTTCCGTGCCTCATCTGCATGCCCTCCACAGGTTGAAATGGCTTGAGTGCCTTGTGTCCCAGCGTTTATTGTAGGTCAGTTTGTTAAATCTGTCAAGCATATCCTTCATATTTGCGTAACATTTTTGATTTTTTCTCCCTCCCTCGCGTTGACAAGCCGGGAGGCATCGGCTATCATAGAGAAATTCCAGAAACAGGCGCGGAGGTGGCTGTCTGCATGAAAAGCCCGGTTCGTTTATTGACTGTGATGTCTGCCGTCTGCCTGACGCTTCTGTTTTCATCCGGCGCGCTGGCCGAAAAAACCGTGACCATCACCTTTGTCGGCGACTGCACGCTGGGCGGGGAGGACTACCTGGTCAACCGCGAGGGCTCCTTCCACGACTATGCGCGTCGGGAGGGCTACGGATATTTCTTTGAGAAGATGCGTGCCTTTTTTGCGCAGGACGACCTGACCGTGGCCAACTTCGAGGGCGTGCTCAAGGACGACGCGCGGGGCGCGGCCAACAAGACCTACTGCTTCCGCGGCCCGACGGACTTCGCCCGCATTTTGCCCCTGGCGGGTATCGAGGCGGTCAACCTGGACAACAACCACACCCTGGACTACGGCAAGGCTGGCAAGACCGGCACCATCGAAGCGCTCGCCGCCGCGGGCGTGGGTGTCTTTGACGAGCTGACCCCCTACATCTTTGAAAAAGACGGCATCAAAATCGCTTTTTTCGGCATGCAGCGCGTCCACTTCTACAGCCTGCGCGAGGAGCTTACCGAGAAAATCCGCGTGCTTCGCCAGGAGGAGGGCGTCAGCGCCGTCGTCTTTACGCCGCATTTCGGCAACGAATACGCCACCCACCACACCAACGCCCAGGCCGACGTCGCCCGCAAGCTCATCGACATGGGCGCCGATTTCGTGGCGGGCAGCCATCCGCACGTCGTGCAGGGGCTGGAGGTCTACAACGGGCGCTACATCTTCTACAGCATGGGCAACTTCTGCTTCGGCGGCAACCTCAAGGTCCGCGCCCTGGAGAGCTGCGCCCTGCGCCTGACGCTGACCTTTGACGACGACGGCGCCTATCTCGGCCAGCAGCTCAGCGTCTACGCGGCCAACGTCTCCGGCGACCCGGAGGTCAACGACTTCCAGCCCCGGCTGGTGACGGGCGAAGCCGCCCAGGCGGTCTGGGCGCGCATCGACACCGACAGCGAGGGGCAGGACGGCCCCGTGGCGCAGGACGGCGGCCGGCGCGATTACGCCTTTCTGCCCCGGTGAGTCATAGCCTGCGGCACGGGCGCATAGATACACAGATGTAACGTTTGCCCCTTCCTCCCCTCCCCTGCCCTTGCCCGCGCGGCGCGGTGCGGGTATAATCAGGAGGGGCGCTTTTTCGTTCCCAAGGGAGGTGAACGCATGCTTAACGGCGTGATGTTACAGTATTTTCAGTGGGAGCTTCCCTCCGACTGCGGCCTGTGGCGGCAGGCGGCCCGGGATGCCTTCCGCATCAGGCGGATGGGCTTTACGGCCCTGTGGCTGCCGCCGGCCTACAAGGGAAACGCCGGCGTCAACGACGTCGGCTATGGCGTATATGATACCTATGATCTGGGTGAATTTGACCAGAAGGGCACGGTGCGTACCAAGTACGGCACGCGCGAGGAGTACCTCGCCGCCATCCGCATGCTGCACCTGGCGGACCTGCAGGTGCTTCCCGACATCGTGCTCAACCACCGCATGGGCGCCGACGAATCCGAGGAGGTCACCGTCCACTGCGATGATCCCGAGAATCGGGCGCAGGCTGATACGCCCGAGGTTCCTGCCGTCATCTTTACCCGCTTTACCTTTCCGGGGCGCGCGGGGAAATACAGCGATTTCATCTGGACGCACGAGTGCTTCAGCGGCGTGGACTGGAACGACCTGACCCATCAGGGAGGTATCTTCCGCATCGGGGGAAAGGCCTGGCAGCAGGACGTGGACAGGGAGCACGGCAACTATGACTACCTCATGGGCGCGGACGTGGACACCGACTGCCCCGCCGTGCGTGAGGAGCTGCGCCGCTGGGGCCACTGGTACATCGACACCACGGAGCTGGACGGCTTCCGGCTGGACGCGGTCAAGCATATCAGCGCCGGATTCTATAAGGAATGGCTTGCGGACATGCGCGCCTACGCCGGGCGCGAGCTGTTCGCCGTGGGCGAATACTGGCGGCAGGACGTGGAGGTGCTTCTGGCCTATCTCAAAGAGGTGGACGGCTGCATGAGCCTTTTTGACGTTCCGCTGCACATGCATTTTCATGAGATTTCCCGCGGCAACGGCGATTTTGACATGAGTCGCCTGTTTGAGGGCACGCTGGTCAACGCGCGCCCCGAGCTGGCGGTGACGTTTGTGGACAACCATGACACCCAGCCCGGCCAGTCGCTGGAGAGCTGGGTGGACGGCTGGTTCAAGGCCGCGGCCTACGGGCTGATCCTGCTGAGGGCCTATGGCTACCCGTGCGTCTTCTACGGCGACCTTTACGGCATCCCCAGCCGCCGCATCGGCGCGGTGAGCGAGCTGCGGCTGCTGCTGAAGATCCGCCGCCTGAACGCCTTCGGGGAGGAGCACGATTATTTTGACCACTGCAACATCATCGGCTTCACGCGGGAGGGCCTGCGCGAGCGCCCCGGCAGCGGCCTGGCCTTCCTCTGCTCGGACGGCCCGGGCGGCCAGAAGCGCATGTACGTGGGCACGTACTTCGCGGGCACGACGTTTCGCTGCGTGCTTGGCCGGCAGAAAAGCGTGGTCATCGACGACGAGGGCTGCGGGGTCTTTTCCGTCGGGGGCGGCGGCGCGAGCCTGTATGTCCCGCGCCTGCGCCCGGGCGACGTCATCAACCGCGTGCTGGCCATGCTGCGCGCGCGCATCCTGGAGCTGATGGGCAGGCGCGGCTGAGCCTGTCCGGGGACAAAAGACCTGTGAAAAGGGGAATGGCCATGGATTGCTGGGTGGGCTTTGATATCGGCGGCACCAAGTGCGCCGTGTGCACGGGCGTGGAGGAAAGCGGCGCGCCCCGGGTTTTGGACAGGCGCGAGATCCCCACGCCCGCCGCGCAGGAGGAGGCCATGGCGCGCATGTGCGAAATGGCGCTTTCCATGACGCGTGGCGTACGCGTGCTGGGCGTGGGCATCAGCACGGGCGGGACGCTGGACCGC
>CALVKX010000014.1 GCA_944333375.1 uncultured Eubacteriales bacterium | reverse complement strand
CTCCATCCTGGATACGCTGACGCTCACGGCTTCCGAGGAGGGCGCCCAGCTGCTCATCGATGCCTCTCCCGCCGTCTATGGCAACCTCATGGTCATCGGCACCACGGGCAAAAATGCCGGCGGCGTGTACTGCATCAAGATTGAGTAACACAAGAGGAGTTCATCCCAAATGAAGATTTATCTGGATGCAATGGGCGGCGACAATGCGCCCAAGGCTCCGGCCGAGGGCGCGCGTGAAGCGCTGGAGCGCTTTTCGGAGCTGGAGATCGAGCTGGCAGGCCCCATGGATGCGGTCCGCGCGGCGGTGGAGGAAGCCTTTTCGGGGGCAGATCCCACCCTGCGCCAGCGCCTGACCCTCACGGACTGCCCCGAGGTCATCACCAACTGTGAGGCGCCGGTCATGGCCGTGCGCAAGAAAAAGCAGAGCGCCATCGTCGACGGTATGCTCAAGCTGCGCGATGGCGAGGTGGACGCCTTCGTCTCCGCCGGCTCCACGGGCGCCGTGCTCGCCGGCGGCATGTTCCGCCTGGGCCGCCTGCGCGGCATCGAGCGCCCGGCACTCGCGCCGCTTCTGCCAAACGGCAAGGGCTATTTCCTGCTCATCGACTGCGGCGCCAACGTGGACTGCCGCCCCGAGTACCTGCATCAGTTCGCCATGATGGGCAGCGCCTACATGCAGGGCATGCGCGGGCTGGAAAACCCACGCATCGGCCTGGTTAACAACGGCGCGGAGGCTGAGAAGGGCTGCGCGCTCACCAAGGAGGCCTATGCGCTTCTGGAGGCCGACAAGCGACTCAACTTCGTGGGCAACGTCGAGGCGCGCGAAATCCCCCATGACCAGGCGGACGTGATCGTCTGCGACGGGTTTGTGGGCAACGTGATTCTCAAGTTCATGGAGGGCGTGGCAGGAACCCTGATGGGCATGATTAAGCGGGAGCTTTTGAGCGACACGCGCAGCAAGCTCGGCGCCCTGCTGGCAAAGCCCGCCTTTGGCCGCGTCAAGAAGGCCATGGACTACAGCGAGGTCGGCGGCGCGCCCCTTTTGGGCGTGCGAGGCAACGTCGTCAAGGCGCACGGCTCCTCCAGCGGCCACGCCCTGGCCTGCGCCATCGCCCAGGCGGTGAAAATGATCCAGGGCGGCGTGGTCGGGAAGATCGAGGCGCTTTTGCCCCGCGAATGACGTTTTGCCCGGGACATCGCTCCCGATGCAGATAAGGCGTATTCCGCCATGATTCTTTTGAACGAACAGGAGGAAACAACCATGGTTTTTGAAAAGGTACGCGACATGATCGCTTCCCAGCTTCAGGTGGACGCCTCCACCATCACCCGCGAGAGCCGCCTGGTGGAGGACCTCAAGGCTGACAGCGCCAACGTGATGGTGATGATCCTCGAGTTGGAGAGCGAGTTTGGCATCGAGGTCGAGGACGAGGTCATCCTGACGCTCAAGACCGTCGGCGACGTCGTGGATTACATCGAAAAGCACCAGTAACCCCGCGCCAAGCGCCCCCAGCGGCAGACCGTTGGGGGCGCCGCCATCCTGCCGGAAAGGAGCGTCCTTATGCACAAATTGCAGCAGGCCCTCGGCTATGCTTTTAAAGATCCTTCCCATCTGCGCCTGGCGCTGACGCATCCCTCCACAAAGCTGCCCGACAACCAGCGCCTGGAGTTCCTGGGCGACGCGGTGCTGGAGTTTTGCGTCAGCGACATGCTCTATCGGAAATATCCCGACCTGCACGAGGGCGAGCTGACCGCCCGCCGTGCCGCGCTGGTGTGCGAACGCACGCTCAGCGCCGTGGCCCGCTCGCTGGAGCTGGGCCGCTATCTGCTCATGGGCCACGGCGAGGAACAGACCGGCGGCCGCGAAAAGCCCAGCATCCTGGCCGACGCCATGGAGGCCGTGCTCGCCGCCGTCTATGTGGACGGCGGCTACGAGGCGGCGCGGGACGTCATCGGCGAGCTCTTTGCGCACGACGAGCGCCTCATCGCGTGGCGCGGCCAGGACGACAAAAGCGCCCTGCAGGAATACACCCAGGCCCATGGGCTGGACCTGCCGTGCTATGAGATCGTGGACCAGAGCGGGCCGGACCACGACCGCCGCTTCACCGCGCGGGTGAGCGTACAGGGCAGGGCCGTGGCCACGGGCGAGGGCAACAGCAAAAAGGCCGCCGAGCAGGCCGCCGCCAAGGCAGCGCTCAGGGCCTGCCGGGGAGATGCATGATGCGCCTGAGCAGATTGGAGATCTATGGCTTTAAATCCTTCGCCAGGCGTACGGAGATCGTCTTTCCGCAGAACGTGACGGGCATCGTGGGCCCCAACGGCAGCGGCAAGAGCAACATCGGCGACGCCGTGCGCTGGGTGCTGGGCGAGCAGAGCGCCAAGATGCTGCGCGGCAACAACATGGCCGACGTCATCTTCAACGGAACCGAGAAGCGAAAGCCCCTCAACTACTGCGAGGTCACCCTCGTCTTTGACAACTCCGACCATCAGCTCCGCGCCGCCTTTGACGAGGTCAGCATTACCCGCCGCGTCTACCGCAGCGGCGACAGCGAGTACCTCATGAACGGCGCCGCCTGCCGCCTCAAGGACATCGTGGACCTGTTCCGCGACACCGGCGTGGGCAAGGAGGGCTATTCCATCATCGGCCAGGGCCGCATCGACGACATCCTCAGCCAGCGCAGCGAGGACCGCCGCGCCATCTTTGAGGAGGCGGCGGGCATCAGCCGCTTCCGCTCGCGCAAGGAGGAGGCCGAGGGGCGGCTGAAGCGCGCGGACGAGAACCTCGTGCGGGTGCTGGACGTGCTTGAGGAGCTGGAGAGCCATCTGACGCCGCTGAAGAAGCAGGCGGACACGGCGAGGGAATACCTGGCTTTGACCGACACGCTGCGCGAGATCGACGTGCGGCTGTTTTTGCTGCGCCACGGAAGGCTCTCCGGGCGGGAGAGCGAGGCGGAGCAGGCGCTTTTGCTGGTTGGCGACGCGGTGCGCGAGGCGGAGAAAAGCCTCGGGGAGCTGACCGCCCGGCGTCAGGAGGGCGAGCGGCTGGAGGAGGAGGCGCAGCGCGGGCTGAGCGAGGCGCACGACGCCCTGCTGGATCGCAACGACCGGCTGCATCAGGCCAGGGAGGCGCTCAGCGCCGTACAAAACCGCCTGCGCAGCGGAGCGGAGACGCTGGAGCGTCTGGAGGGCGAAAAGCAGAGCCTCAGCGCGCGCCTGCGACTGATCGAGGCCACCATGATCCAGAGCGACGGCGGGCTGAGCGAGGCGGAAAAGCTGCTTTCGCAGGCCCGGGAGGCGCTGGAGGCGCGCAAGGCCGCGCATGCCCAGGCCACCGCGCGCGCTCAGGAGCTGGAGGACGAGCTCAGCGCGCACAAGGCGGACATGATGGAGCGCCTCAACCGCATGCACAGCGTGCAGACCTCCCAGGCGCGCCAGAGCGCCATGCAGCAGCAGATGAACACGCGCCGCGCCGAGATCGCGGGGCAACTTGAGGAGGAAGAGGCACGCAAGGAGGCGCTTTCGGCGGCGCTTGCAGAGGCGGAGGAAAACCTCCGCGCCGAGCAGGAGCGCCTGGACGGGTTGCAGGCCGGCTATGAGAGCTTCGAGCAGAGCACCAGGCAGCTTCTTGCGGACATCCTCTCCCTTCAGAAGCAGATGCAGGAGGATTTGCAGAGCGCCCGCGCCATGGATACGCGCCTGAGGACCCTCAAGGAGCTTCAGGACGGCTACGAGGGCTACCAGCACGCGGTCAGAAACGCGCTCACCTATGCCCGGCGCGCCGGCCTCAAGGGCGTTCACGACGTGGTGGCCATGCTTTTGCAGGTGCCCCGCGAGTACGAGACGGCCATGGATATGGCCCTGGGCGCCGCGATGCAAAACATCGTGACGGAAACCGAGCAGGACGCGAAGACCCTGATCGACTACCTGCGCAAGAACCGGCTGGGCCGGGCGACCTTTCTGCCGCTGAGCACCGTGCGCGGCCGCACGCTCACCCCGCGCGAGCGCGAGGTGCTGTCCATGCCCGGCTGCATCGGCGTGGCCAGCGAGCTGTGCGGCTATGACCCGCTGTACCGCGGCGTGGTGGAGAGCCTGCTGGGCCGCACGGTGGTGGCCCGGGACCTGGACAGCGGCATCGCCATCATGCGCGCGGGCGGGCATGCCTTCCGGCTGGTGACGCTGGAGGGCGATGTGATGCACTCCGGCGGCAGCATGACCGGCGGCAGCATCCAGCAAAAGGCGCAGAACCTTCTGGGCCGCGAGCGCGAGATGAAGGAGCTGGCCGCGAAGCTGGAGGAAGTGACGCGGCGCGCCGAGGCGGCCCAGAAGCGCATCGCCGAGATGGAGAGCCGCCGCGCGGGCGAAAAGGAGCGGCGGCAGAGCGCGCAGTACGAGCTGCATCAGCAGGAGATCGCCGTCGCGCGCGACACCGAGCGGCTCAAGGCCGCGCAGGCCGACTGCGAGGCGCACGCCGTGCGGCTGGACACCATGCGCGCGGCCATCGAGCAGCTTGACGAGAGCCTGGCCCAGATCGCCCGGGAGCTCCGGCGCATCGAGGCCCAGGGCGCGCAGGAGGAGGGCGACACGGACGAGCTCAACGCCCGCACCGAGGCGCTCTCCCAGGCGCTGGACAAGGCCCGCCGCGGGCGCGAGCGCACGCAGGAGGCGCTGACGGACGCCATGCTCACCCTGCAAAACGCCGAGCACGACGTGGACCGCATCCGCCGCGACCAGAAGCGTCTGGCCGGCGACAGCGAGGCGTGCCGCGGGGAGCTTGCGGCGCTGGAGCGCAGGCGCGCGCAGACGGAAGCGGAGCTTGAGCGGGCACGGCTGGACGAGGAGGAGGCCGGCGGGGCCATCGCCGCCTGCGAGCGTGAGGTGGAGGCCGCGCGCGCGCATGTGGACGAGATGGAGGAGCGGCGCGACAGCCAGCAGCGGGCGCTGCGCGAATTGCAGGGCGACATTGACGCCGCCCAGCAGCTCAGCGCGCACGAGACCGAGCGCATGCACCGGCAGGAGCTGGCGCTGGGCCGCATCCGCGCGGAGCTGAGCCAGCTGACGGACCGGCTGTGGAACACCTACGAGCTCAGCTACGCGGGGGCGCAGGAGGCGCTGGCGCAATACGATCAGAGGAAGGCAGGGGAAGCCGCCTCCGGCGGCGAACCCTTTGACGAGGCGGCCGCCGACGAGGAGGCGCGGCGCATCCGCGACCGCGTGCGCCAGATGGGCGCTGTCAACGTCGGCGCCATCGAGGAATACGCGCAGATGCAGGAGCGCTTCACCCAGCTCGACGCGCAGAAAAACGACCTCGAGGCCGCCAAGAAGGACCTGGGCGCGCTCATCGCGCAGCTTCTGGAGCAGATGGAGACGGTCTTTGTCAGGCAGTTTTCCACCCTGCAGGAGTATTTTTCCCAGACCTTCACCCGCCTCTTCGGCGGCGGGCGCGGGGAGATCAGCATGAGCGATCCCACCGATCCCCTCAACTGCGGCATCGAGATCATCGTCCAGCCGCCGGGCAAAAAGCGCCAGCTTCTCAGCCTCTTTTCCGGCGGTGAGCGCGCGCTGACCGCCATCGCGCTGCTCTTTGCCATGCTCAAGCTCAAGCCCACGCCCTTTTGCATCCTCGACGAGATCGAGGCCGCGCTGGACGACGCCAACATCGGCTACTTCGCCGACTATCTCAAGGAGTTCAGCCGCGACACGCAGTTCATCGTCGTCACCCACCGCAAGGGCACCATGGAGCGCTGCGACACCCTCTTTGGCGTGGCCATGGAGGAGCGGGGCGTGAGCAGCATGGTCAGCGTCAACCTGACCGATTACGAATAAGCGAAGGAGGCATCCTGTCATGACGGAAAAAAAGGGCCTGTTCTCCCGCCTGCGGGAAGGGCTGTTCAAAAGCCGCGAGCACATGTCCGTGGCCATGGAGGCGGCCGTTCAGGACGACCGGCCCATTGACGAGGACTTCTATGACGACCTGCTGGACGCTTTGATCCTCAGCGACATGGGCGCGGCCTGCGCTACGGAGGCCATCGACCGCCTGCGCGAGCGCGTAAAGGCGGACCGCCTCCGCCGCGCGCCCGAGGCCAAGGAGGCGCTCAAGGGGATTCTGGTGGAGATGCTGGAGGTGGAAAAGCCCGTCCTGCACTGGCCCATGGTCATGCTGATGGTGGGCGTCAACGGCGTTGGCAAGACCACCACGATCGGCAAGCTCGCCCTGCGCTTTCAGGGCCTGGGCCGCACCATCATCCTCTGCGCGGCCGACACCTTCCGCGCCGCCGCCGCCGAGCAGCTTCAGATCTGGGCCGACCGCGCACGCTGTCCCATCGTGCGGCACAAGGAGGGCGCCGATCCCGCGGGCGTGGTCTTTGACGGCATCCAGGCCGCCAAGGCCCGAAGCGCCGATCTGCTCATCGTGGACACGGCGGGGCGGCTGCACAACAAAAAGAACCTGATGGACGAGATGGAGAAGATGCGCCGCGTCATTGACCGCGAGTACCCCGAGGCCACGGTCCGCTGCCTGCTGGTGGTGGACGCCACCACCGGCCAGAACGGGCTTGCCCAGGCGCGCGCCTTCCGCGAGGCGGCGGGCATCAACGGCATCGTATTGACCAAGCTGGACGGCACGGCCAAGGGCGGCATCGCCTTCTCCATCGTGCGCGAGCTGGGCGTGCCGGTGATGTACGTGGGCGTGGGCGAGGGAATCGAGGATCTACAGTCCTTCAGCGCCCGGGAATTCGTGGACGCGCTGTTTGAATAAGCCCGGAAAGGAGAGGGACGCATGGTTCTGGGACCGTTTTACTTCAAGCAAAAGGCGCGCGAGGCGCTCCGGGGCAACTGGCAAAACGCCCTTGTAATCACCTTTTTTTCCGGCATCTTTCTCACCCTCTGCGGCGTTTTGCAGACCCTGTGGCTGCCTGATCCGGTGCTTTACGCCAGCTATGGCCTCTACGATCGCTTCTTTGAGGACCTCGCCGCCGTGACGCAGGGCAAATGGACGGTCATGGCCGTGGCCAACATCCTCACCCTGATGTTCTCGCCCGCGCTGGCCCTTGGCTGCAACCGCTACTTCCTGCGCCTGATTCGGAAAGAGGAGACGGGCGTCAGTGACGGCCTGCTGGGCCGCATGCGCATCTGGCCCAAGGCTCTGTGGCTGTATGTGCTCATGGGGCTGAGGATCTTCCTGTGGTCGCTGCTGCTGGTGGTGCCGGGCATCCTGGCCGCCATCCGCTACAGCATGGCGCCTTACTTCATGGCGCAGGACCCCGGAATAAGCGCCACGGAAGCCATCGAAAAGAGCAAACGCGCCATGGGCGAGATGAAGATGGCGTACTTTGTGCTGAGGCTGAGCTTCATCGGCTGGTCGCTTTTGGCGAACGTGGCGCAGATGCTGCTGTCCAGCTTTGGCGTCATCATTTCCCTCGTCGCCGCGCAGTTCATGCAGGTGGCCATCACCGCGTACCTTAACGGCGCCTGCGCCGCGTTTTTCCTCACCGTCTCCAGCCAGTCCGGCATGAGCGACGCCCGGCGCGAAATGCGCCAGCACATGCGGCAGATGGGCATGGACGAGGACGCCATCAACCGGGCGGGCCTGGGGGATGGGCCCAGGGATGAGACGGAGGACGGGGAATGAGGCTGTTCCATAAGCACAGAGCGCGCATGAGCGCGGCTCCGCCCCTGCTACAGACGCCGCGGCTGGTGCTCAGGGGGTTTGATCCCAGCGACGCGGTGGACGTGTTCGCCTGCGCGCAGGGCGAGGGCGCGGGGGCGATGGCCTGCGGTCCGGCGCACCAGTCGCCGCAGGACAGCCTGCGCGCGGTGGAGGGCTTCATCCGCGAGGGCGGCACCTGGGCCGTGGTGGAGAAGCGCAGCGGACATGTGATCGGGGCGGTGGCCCTGGGGCCCGACCTTCGCCGGCAGGTGGAGGGCGCCCTGGAGCTGGGCTACACGCTGGGGGAAAAATACTGGGACCAGGGCTACGCCGCCGAGGCGTGCGGCGCGGCGCTGGCCTATGCCTTTGACGAACTGAGCAGCCCCGTGGTGGGTGCGGGACACGACCCATCCAACCAGCGCAGCCGCCGGGTATTAAAAAAGCTGGGTTTTACCTGCGAGGGCACGGTGCGCTGCGCGCGGCCATTGCCGGAGGGTGGCTATGCCGACGAGATGCGCTACAGCCTGCTGCGGGAGGAATATCGGCCCGCGCCCAAATGATGAAGGGAGGCAGCCTATGCCGCCGCTCAAGCCTTATGATTCCTCCCTGCCCTACAGCTACGCGCCGGGGGTCTTTCCGGCGATGGAGCTGATGACCAACGCGCCGGGGCGCGCGCGCCGCCTGCTGCTGAGCGAGCGGGCGCAGGGCGAGGGCGTGGAGAAGCTGCGTGCGCTGTGCCGCGAGCATCATGTGCGCGAGGAGGTCGCCGACAGGGCGCTTGCGCGCATCAGCGGCAAGGAGAACTGCTTTGCCGCCGTGGTCTTTGACAAATGGCAGAGCGAGCTGGACCCGCAAGCGCCGCATGTGGTGCTGCATCATCCCATGGACGAGGGCAACCTGGGCACGATTCAGCGCACGCTGCTGGGGCTGGGCATCGTGGACCTCGCGGTGATTCGCCCGGCGGCCGACCCCTTCCACCCCCGGGTGGTGCGGGCGACGATGGGCGCGGTGTTTTCCCTGCGCCTC
Source organism: uncultured Eubacteriales bacterium (assembly GCA_944333375.1). The sequence goes on along the minus strand of CALVKX010000014.1, from coordinate 9,986 downwards.
AAGCAGTACGACAGCTTTGAGGCCTACCGCGCCGAGCATCCCGCGCACGCGCTGTATCCGTTCATGCTGGACGGATCGTCGCTGCTGGAGGAGGTCTGCCGGGATGTCAGGACTCCCTATGCGCTGGTGTTTGGCAACGAGGGCAGCGGCCTCCCGCCGGAGTTTGCCGCGATGGGGCAGGCCGTGCGGATTCCCCACAGCGATCGGATTGATTCGCTCAACCTCTCCGTGGCCGCGGCCATCGGCGCCTATGCCTTTACCCGTGCCGGGAAAGGCGATCTATGAAAGGAGCATCCGTCATGAAGGAAGAATATGTGGAAATTGCGGGACAGCTGGAGCGCGTGATCCGATACCTCGCGCAGACGGCCAGGCTCAGGCCCGGCGCCGCGGTGGTGCTGGGCTGCTCCACCAGCGAGGTAGCCGGCGGCCGGATCGGCAAAAACAGCGTGCCGGAGCTGGGCGACGCGCTGGCGGAGACGATGATCGGCGTGTGTGGCGAGCTGGGGCTGTGCCCGGTGTTCCAGTGCTGCGAGCACCTCAACCGCGCGCTGGTGATGGAGCAGGCGGTTTTGGACCGGCTGGGGCTTACGCAGGTAAACGTGATGCCCGTGCCCAAGGCGGGCGGCAGCACGGGCGCGGCGGCCTATCAGCGCCTGCGGGCGCCCGCCGTGGCCGTTTCCATTCAGGCCGACGCAGCCATCGACGTGGGCGACACGCTGGTGGGTATGCATGTGCGGCCCGTGGCCGTGCCGCTGCGCATGGGCGAGGGCGAGCTGAAAATCGGTCAGGCGCACGTGACGATGGCCTATTCTCGCCTGCCCTTCATCGGCGGCAGCCGGGCGCAGTATCCCACGGCCTGAGAAAACAAAAAGCAGCGGGGCGGACGGATTCCCGCTGCTTTTTTAAAACGGTGATACAGCTCAGTCCCTGATCTCGCGGGCCGGGGCGCGGGGCCTGCGGCCGGAGCAAAGCTGGGTGATGACGGTGACCGCGGCGCCGATGATGAGAAAGAGATAATAGGTCATAAAGCGCCACACCAGCAGCGCAAGGCCCGCGGTGCCCTGAGCGAACAGCCCGCGGTAATAGAGCAGGAAGCCGCCCTCCTGCGCGCCGCTGGCGCCGGGCAGGGGCGTATAGCTGGCGCTTAAGAACAGAAGGAACGAGATGGTAAGAAGCTGGTGCCAGGGCGTTCCCGACTCCCCGAAGGCGCGGTAGACAAAGAGAATCACCGACATCAGCCCCAGCACGCTCAGCGCCGAGAGGCCCAGCTGCAACAGGATCTGCCGGGGATGGCGGCTGAGGCGCAGGAAGCTGGCGTGATAGGTGTCCAGCATGGTGTTGACGCGCAGGGCGGCCACCTCGGTGTCCTTGACCAGCCGGAGGCGGTGCCCCAGACGGATGAAAAAGGAGGCCGCGCGCTGCACCAGCGGGCGGTGAAAGGCAATCAGCAGAATCAGCGGCACGGCGGCGAAGTTGATGAGCCAGCCGATGACCACCACCCAGCGCACACCCGCGAGCTGGCGGTTCACAAAATCCACGTTCCACAGCCACAGGACGGAGGCCATGAGGACGGTCATGAACTGGTTGGCGATGAACTTCATGGAGATGCCCGAGGTGCCGATGCCGATGGGCACGCCCTTTTTGTTCATGTAATAGATCTGCATGGGCTGTCCGCCGCTGGCGCCGGGGGTGATGTTGCTATAGTAGAAGCCCATCAGGGAAATATAGAGCGCAAAGGACAGTTTGACCCCATACCCCTGCTTGCGCAGAAAATAGTGGTAACCCAGCGCGTCAAAGAACAGATAGGCAAACCAGCACCCCGCCGCGCCCAGCAGCCACCAGGGATCCAGCGTGAAGAGGGCCTCCCAGGCGTTTTCCAGGTCGTTGTTGCCAAAGGCCAGGGCGCAGACCAGGGCGATGGTGGCGGCGATGAAAAGAAAGTTGATGAGCTTGCGGATGCCGGGCTTCATGCGGGGCTCCTTTCAGCGTGACGGTCGATGAGGCGCCGGTAGCGCGCCAGCACGCGCTCCATGAGGTCCGCCCAGGGGATGGGGATGGTCTGGCGGGCGCGCTCGCCCACGCGCGCGGCGTCGGGAAGCGCCTCCAGGATGCCCGAGGCGATGCTCTCCGGCTCCGCCTCGCACAGAAAGCCGTTGTCGCCGTGCGTGACGCCCTCGGCCGAGCAGCTCCCGCGCACCAGCAGCGCCGGCGTGCCCATGGCCGCGGCCTCCCGCACCACCATGGGCGCGTTGTCGTAGACCGAGGGAAACACCAGCAGGTCGGCACGTCGGTAGAAGGAGAGCGTCTCCTCGCGGCGCGAGAGAAAGCGGGTGAAGAGCACGCGGTCCTCCAGCCCCAGCGAGCGGCACAGCGCCCGCAGGCGCTCCAGATCCTGCCCGGCGCCCACCATGACAAGCTGGAAGTCCTCGCCCCGGTCCCGCAGCAGCGCACAGGCGCGCAGGATCAGGTGCGTGTTTTTCTTGACGTCCATCTGGCCCACGAACAGGAGTATGGGCACGCCCTCGCGCAGCGCAAAGCGCGAAAGCGCGCGCCGGCAGGTGTCATCATCCAGCGCCTGGGGGTCGGTGCCGTTGGGCATGACGCTCACGGGCCCGCGGTAGCCGTAGCCGCGCAGGACCTCGGCGGTCCGCTCGTTGACGGCCCAGACCTCGTCGCAGGTGTTGTAGAAGGACACCACGTATTTCAGCCCCCATTGCGCCAGGCGGCGGGAATGGGTAACGCGGTAAAAATCGTCATAGTATTTGCTGTGGAAGGTGGCCACCAGCGGAATTCCCCGGCGGCGCGCGATGCGCCGCGCCGCGCGACCCGCCAGAAAAGGCGTATGCGCATGCACCAGGTCAAAGGGGATCGTGCGCACGGCTTGCCGGTAATCGCGCCCCAGGGCGGGGATGCCCACGCGGTACGGCTCGCCCGGGATGCCAAGACCGGGGTAGAGCAGCGTCTCCACCTCCGGGGTGGGGGTGTTGGCGGCGTCTTGCGGCGCGATATACAGGCAGCGGTGGCCCAGGCGGGAAAGCGTCTGGCAGTAAGCCAGCATCACCCGGCCCACGCCGTCCAGCGCGGGGGGATAGGTTTCGCAGAACTGGCCGATAATCACGGTCGGGCCTCCTAAAGTTGCATGGACCGCCCTCAAAACAGCGGCGGCACGCCAGCATTATAACAGAAGGAAGCGGCGCGCGCAAGGCGCGGCTTGCGTCGGAGAGCCCGGCGGGGTATACTGATAGGGCGCCTCGTGCGCAGGGAGGACAGGATTAGCTTATGCCCAACATTCAGGATCATGCGCTGGCGGTGGGCGCGCTGGGGCTGGAGAAGCGGCCCTTTGACGCGCTGGACAGCCTGGTGCTCACCCAGCTGGTCTACATGCCCATGGAGGGTCTCATGGACCGGGGCGAGCGGCCCACGGTGGCCCAGGCGTGGGCCTTCATCCGGGAGCATGTGGATTTTGAGCGGCTGGATGTGTTTCAAAAAAAGCGCTACCGTCTGTTTGAATGTTGCGCCGGGCTGCCCCGCTACCGCGGCTGGCCCATGCGCGACTACGTCAACGCCATCGACCCCGCGCGGGAGATGCAGTTTTGCGCCTGCGCCTTCGATTTGCCCGGCGGGGAGCGCTACATCGCCTTTCGGGGGACCGACCTGACCATCGCCGGATGGAAGGAGGATCTCAACATGTCCTTCATGACGGTCCCCTCGCAGAAGGAGGCGGTGGACTATGTCGAGCGCCAGGGCCGGCAGGGCGCGGCCCTGCGCCTGGGCGGCCACAGCAAGGGCGGAAACCTCGCCGTCTACGCCGGGGCGTGCGTGGACCCCGCCGTCCAGGAGCGCATCCTCAGGGTCTACAGCTTCGACGGTCCGGGCATGGACGAGGAGACGCTGGGCAGCCCGGGCTATGACCGCATCAGCGCCCGCATCGAAAGCTACATCCCCCAGAGCAGCGTCGTGGGGATGCTGTTGCACTACCACCCCGTCTATACGGTGGTGCGCTCCGCCTCGGTGGGCATCCTTCAGCACGACGCCATGACCTGGCAGGTGGAAAACGGCGACTTTGTGCGCCACGACGGGCTGGACATGAGCGGGCAGATCACCGACAAGGCCATCCACGACTGGCTGCAGGGCATGGACCGGGAGCAGCGGCGGGAATTGGTGGACACCCTCTATCGGGTGGTGGACGCAGCGCAGGCGGAGCTGGTGACCGATCTGATCGAGGACTGGCGGGACAGCGCGGTGAGGATTCTGGAGGCCATTCGCGAGCTGGACCCGCAGGCCAAGGTCAACGTGCGGCGGATGCTGCGCTCGCTGTTTTCCTCGGGCGCCGGCGGGGTAGTGCGCACGGTGCTTTCGCACCTGGCGGGGCCGGGGAAGGAAGGGGACGGCGAGCGGTAGGGATGCGCGGAGGGAATTCACAGAGAGAATATTTACAATAGTCTGCGGCGGCCCCGTATCGGGGCCGCCGCCTTTATTTTCGTTTCAAAAAGGTATTCGCCGTCTGGCGGATGCAGGCTTTTTCATCGAGGCGCAGGCTGCGGTAGCAGGCCAGCAGGGAGCTCTCCTCCTCAGTAAGAAAGAGCGGATGGACGGAGCCGTCTGAAGCGGGGCTGTCCGTGCGACCGACAAGGTAATCAATAGAGGTACCAAAATAATCGGCAATCCGAATCAGGATGGCAATCTCCGGTTCGATATTCTGTGTTTCGTATTTATGAATCGACGGCTGGGTCACGAAAATCGCGTCGGCCAGCTGCTGCTGGCTTACGCCGCGTTCCAGCCGCAGCGCCTTGAGGTTTTTGACCATTTGCCCACCTCCCGATACCCTAAGTTTAACAACGTGCGGGAATGAACAAAAATTCTTTAAAGTTATTATTAACAATAACGTGTGGTTATTGTATGATGACTAGGAAGAATTTCCATGAAGAACATGGAAGGCAAGGAAAGGTGAAACCAGATGCGAAAGGGAAAGGGAATCATGAGCCTGATGCTTGCGGTCCTTATGGGACTGTGCTTTGTCATGCCAGCTACTGCCGAAGAATCTTTGCCAGCAACATGGACGTATGATTTTAACGGAATGTGGTACGCAGATGGTGACAGTGAGATCAGCGTGCGTCTTGAGGAGATATGCACTCACTTTCCAGCGCTGAAGGATATGCTGTTTCCGACGGATGACGCTTTTGGCAGCGGAGATTATTCCACGGCCCAAAAATATTCCTATGAATGGTCGCTGGCGCCGGGCATTGTCAGCACGGGGTGGAATATCAACAATGACGCGGAGAACAGGAGCGTCTTCATTTCCAGAACAGGCAGCGCAACGGCGGCTCAGGATGCGGAACGCTTTAAAAACCAAGATCTCTTTACGCTCAAGGTTTCCAAAGACGGGAGACTGCTGACCACGATTACCTGCCATATGAATCAGTTGGCGCCTGTGCCTACATGGCGGGATGATATCGTTTTTGGTCAAAAAAAGAAAGTGTATTTCACGCCGGGCGAGTCACTTACGATCCAACTGGGTTCAGCGGCGCCCAGCATCGCCGGTGGAAAAACAATGCTGTTCAGCTACTATTATCATGTAATCGACGAGAATGGAACGGCAATTTCAGCAGAACCGATTGAGGAAAATATTTCGGCCGCCTTTATCACCTTTGTTCCACCGGCTGACGCGGATGGCAACATGGTCCGTTGGGATGTAACCACAGACGACTGGCTGGGCAGGTATTGGGTCGGATACGTGGACTTTGTTCTTGTGGACAGAACGTTACATCCTGAAGGAGGTGATGAAGGTGAGCCTGGCATTGACGATTCCATTGAAGTGCCGCAGACGGGCGAAACGCAGGAAAAGTTCACAGTGCAGCCAAACGGCTCGATCAAGCTCAAACTGCCCGCGGCGTCGGGAGCGCCGGGACGCCAACTGCTCTATAACTGGTATCGCAGCACGGACGGGGGCTACAACTTCGATTTCGTTACCTCCAGCATTACGCCCGAACTGACGGTGAGGAATACCGGGGAAAAGGGGGCGGTGTACTACTACATCTGCGACGTTCAGTATGCGGATGCGCCTGCGCAGAGCGCTATCCTTTACGACGTGCTATTTGAGGTGACGATGATCGGTGACGACGGCACGATCCCCATCCCGCCCGACGATCCCGTCGCCCCCGGCGGCTCCGGCACCAACGCCAATGTTCCCAAGACAGGCGATGAAACGCCGCTGGCTGTATTGGCGGCTTTGCTGGGCCTGTCGCTGCTGGGGGCGTGCTCGCTGTTTCTTTGCCGCCGCCGCAGCGCCTGAAAAACGAAAATATGACATCGCTTGCCGGGAGCGTCCGGCGGCCTTCGCCGCCGGACCTTCTTTTTTTTTCGAGGGACGGGGAAGGTCGGCTTGTGCATCGGGCGAAATCCCTTGCTTTTCCGCAATTTTTTGGAGGAAAATCATTGACTTTTTTGTTGCCGCCATGCTATTATGATACGGTTGTCCGCAATATGCGTTTTTCGCATGCCCTTCTTGCGCGATAAAGGCGCAAAAACCAGGCGGCAAAAGGCGCGGGCGCGGAACCGAACGCGAAGGAGGCGGGTCTTATGGAAGCGTTGCTCAGGCAGGCCGGCAGGCGCGTGGTAGGCACCAAGCAGGTGCTGCGCGCGGTTGAGGAGGGCCGTGCGGCGCACGTCTTTCTGGGCCGTGACGCCGACGGCTTCATCTACCACAGGCTCAACGCCCTGTGCGAGGAGAGGCGCGTGCCGGTGACCGTGGTGGACAGCATGCAGGAGCTGGGAAAGCTCTGCCAGGTGGACGTGAAAGCCGCGTCCGCCGCCGTGCTCAAGTGAGGACGGCATCCCCTTACCGACTATAAAGACGCCAGGGTTGCGGCGGTTTTTATAGCACATCAATTCGGAGGTGTTTCCATGCCCACGATCAATCAGTTGATCCGCAAGGGACGGAAAAAGGTCGAAAACAGGTCTACGGCTCCTATCCTGCAGGGATGCCCGCAGAAGCGCGGCGTGTGCCTGAGCGTTAAGACCACGACCCCCAAAAAGCCCAATTCCGCCCTGCGTAAGATCGCCCGTATCCGTCTGACCAATCAGATCGAAGGTACGTGCTACATCCCGGGTATTGGCCACAACCTGCAGGAGCACAGCGTGGTGCTCATCCGCGGCGGCCGCGTGCGCGACCTGCCCGGCGTGCGCTACCACATCATCCGCGGTGCTCTGGATACCGCCGGCGTGGCCAAGCGGATGCAGGCGCGCTCCCTGTACGGCGCCAAGCGGCCCAAGAAGTAAGACGTTTTCCTGCGCTGCGTTTGCAGCCCATTTCGGAGTGGGCGCAGGCGTTCGCTCCCCCGCCCGTGAGAATCGAAGCGTGGCGGAGGGCGGGCACACCGCGTGACTTTCCCGTAGGTCGGGAGCGGTCGATGCTGAAGGCCGTCAGAAACCTGTATGCAGGCGCGCTTTGAAAACGCATTCCCGGGACCCCAAATCTTACGCTGTGCCACAGGCACATTGCGGCGATGCAATCGCCACAACGAAGGAGGAAATCAAATGCCCCGTCGTGGATTTATTCCCAAGCGCGAGGTGCTGCCCGATCCCGTTTACGGGACCACCGTGGTCACCAAGCTCATCAACCAGATCATGCTGGACGGCAAGCGCGGCACCGCGCAGCGCATCTGCTACTCCGCGTTTGACACCATCAAGGAAAAGACCGGCAAGGACGCCGCCGAGGTCTTCAACGCCGCCCTTGGCAACGTGTCGCCCCAGCTGGAGGTCAAGGCCCGCCGCGTGGGCGGCGCCACCTACCAGGTGCCTATCGAGATCCGCCCGGAGCGCCGTCAGACGCTGGCCCTGCGCTGGCTGGTTGAGTTCAGCCGCAAGCGCGGCGAAAAGACCATGGCCGAGCGCCTTGCCGCCGAAGTGATGGACGCCGCCAACAACACCGGCGCCGCCGTCAAGCGCAAGGAAGAAATGCACCGCATGGCCGAGGCCAACAAGGCCTTCGCGCACTACCGCTGGTAATGCGCAGGGGCGCGGGCGGGGCGCCCGCGCCTGGAAGAAGAATGAGAGAAAGCCGAATTTGAAAGGAGACCCTCTGTTATGCCAAGAAGTCACCCGTTGGAAAAGGTGCGCAATATCGGCATCATGGCCCACATCGACGCCGGTAAGACCACCACGACCGAGCGCATCCTGTTCTATACCGGGCGCGTTCACCGTCTGGGTGAGACACACGAGGGCGCGGCCACCATGGACTGGATGGCGCAGGAGCAGGAGCGTGGCATCACCATCACCTCCGCTGCGACCACCTGCCATTGGAAGGGCCACCGCATCAACATCATCGACACTCCCGGCCACGTCGACTTCACCGTCGAGGTCGAGCGCAGCCTGCGCGTGCTGGACGGCGCCGTAAGCGTCTTCTGCGCCAAGGGCGGCGTGGAGCCCCAGAGCGAGACCGTCTGGCGCCAGGCCAACAAGTATCATGTGCCCCGCATGGCCTATGTTAACAAGATGGATATCATGGGCGCGGACTTCTTCCGCGTGGTGGACATGATGAAGGACCGGCTGGGAGCCAACGCCGTGCCCATCCAGCTCCCCATCGGCAAAGAGGGCGATTTCAAGGGCATCATCGACCTGGTGCGCATGCGCGCGGAAGTCTACTACGATGACGAAGGCAAGGACGTGCGCGACGAGGATATCCCCGAAAACCTGCGCGAGCAGGCCGAGGAGTATCATCAAAAGCTCATCGAAAGCGTCGCCGAGTGTGACGAGACCCTGATGGAGAAGTTCTTCGAGGGCGAGGAGCTGACGGTGGAGGAGATCAACGCCGCCATCCGCAAGGCGACCATCGAATGTATCATGAACCCCGTGCTCTGCGGTACGTCCTACCGCAACAAGGGCGTGCAGCCGCTACTGGACGCCGTGGTGGAGTACATGCCCTCTCCGCTGGACATCCCCGCCATCAAGGGCGTCGATCCCGACGATCCCGAGAAGGAGATGGAGCGCCATCCCTCCGATGACGAGCCCTTCTCCGCCCTGGCCTTCAAGATCATGACCGACCCGTTCGTGGGCAAGCTGGCCTTCTGCCGCGTCTACTCCGGCATGCTGGAGAGCGGCAGCTACGCCTTTAACTCCACCAAGCGCAAGCGCGAGCGCGTGGGCCGACTGGTGATGATGCACGCCAACCACCGCGAGGAGGTTGAGACCGTCTACACCGGTGATATCTGCGGCATCGTGGGCCTCAAGGACACCACCACCGCCGATACCCTGTGCGACGAGAAGCACCCCATCATCCTGGAGTCCATGGAGTTCCCCGACCCGGTCATCCAGGTCGCCATCGAGCCCAAGACCAAGGCCGGTCAGGACAAGATGACCATGGCGCTGGTCAAGCTGGCCGAGGAGGACCCCACCTTCAAGACCTACACCGACCAGCAGACCGGCCAGACGATCATCGCCGGCATGGGCGAGTTGCATCTGGAGATCATCGTGGACCGCCTGATGCGCGAGTTCAAGGTCGAGGCCACCGTGGGCAAGCCCCAGGTCGCCTACCGCGAGACCATCCGCAAGGCCGCCAAGGCCGAGGGACGCTACGTCCGCCAGACCGGCGGCCACGGCCAGTTCGGTCACTGCTGGATCGAGATCGAGCCCGTCAAGCCCGGCGAGGGCTACTCGTTTGAGAACAAGATCGTCGGCGGCGTGATTCCCAAGGAGTTCATCGCCCCCATCGACGCCGGTATCCGCGAGGCCGCGCAGAGCGGCATCCTGGGCGGCTTCGAGGTGGTGGACTTCAAGGCCACCGTCTACGACGGCAGCTATCACGAGGTTGACTCCTCCGAGATGGCCTTCAAGATCGCCGGTTCCATGGCCTTCAAGGAGGCGCTCACCAAGGCGGACCCCTGCCTGCTGGAGCCGATGATGAAGGTCGAGGTCATCATCCCCGAGCAGTACATGGGCGACGTCATCGGCGACATCTCCAGCCGCCGCGGCCGCATCGAGGGCATGGA
>CALVKX010000013.1 GCA_944333375.1 uncultured Eubacteriales bacterium | reverse complement strand
CCACCGAAACCGTGCCCGCCGCAAACAGGCTCGCCAGCGCGCAAAGCAGCAGGAGCCGGAGCAGGGCGGGCTTTTCTATGGCCAGAAACCGCAGCCCGGCGGCAAAGTCCTTTCGGACGGTCCTCAGGGCGGACTCGTGCGGGGCGGGCGGAGCCGGGGGCAGGCGAAGGCGCCGCTCAAACAGGGCGGTGGCAAAAAAGCAGGCTGCCGCCGCGCACAGGACCGGGCGGATGCCGAAGGCGGCATAGAGAATGGAGCCCAGAAACGGGGTCAGGAGCGAGCAGAGGGCCGCGAGCTGGTTGACCGCGGCGTTGCCACGGATGAGCGCGTCGCCGGAGAGAAGCTGGGGCACGCAGGCCTGAGCCGTCGGCGACTCAAAGGCCCCCAGCACCGACAGCGCCACCAGCAGCGCACCCACGCCTCCCAGCCCCTCCGGGAGGAACAGGGTCAATAGCGCGACCGCTCCGGACAGCGCGTCCAGCGCCACCATCAGCCGCCTGCGGTCGGCCCGGTCGGCCAAAATGCCTCCGAGGGGCGAGAGGAGAATCGTGGGCAGCATGGCTGCCGAGAGAAGCCCCGCAAAGGCTGCGGCGGAGCCGCTCAAGTCCAGCACATACATGGACAGGGCGAATTTCAGCGTGAGGTTGCCCAGCAACGAGCACGCCTGGCCCAACAGCAGCAGGCGAAACGACGGGGGAAAGCGTTTCATGGGACGGCCTCCTTGTAAATGATTCTCAGAATAAATACCGACCGAATGAATGTATCTTGACAAAAGAAAATGGCATCAGCCATCTTCCAGCCGGTCCAGAAAATCATCCGCCATGCGCAGGATGGCGTCATCCACCAGCGGGACGCCCATGCGCTGGAGCATCTCGCCCAGGAATCGGAACTTGTGCTTGAGCTCCTCCCGGGTAGCCGGGAAGACCGAGGGGAGCAGCCACAGGCTGGTCAAAAGCGGAATCAGCTCCGACAGCTCCCGCACGTAGGCCGTGTGCAGCGAGCCGTCGCGGTTGCCCTCCTCCAGCAGCTCGGCAAAGTACGGCGTGAGCGTGCGGCGGTTGGATTCGATCAATCCGGCCAGGACCCGCGGGTTGCGGGTGATGGGAATGGCCTGTAAATTCATCTGCGCGCGCGCCGCGTCCGCCTGGTTGAGACGCACGACCTCCCGCAGCTTCTCCAGCCCGCTCAGCCCCGCGCGCCCGCGCACGGCCTCAAAGGGGTTGTTTTCCGCGAACATGCGGTCCTCCACCGCGTCCATGATCTCCTCCTTGGACTTGAAGTGGTGGTATACCGCCCCCTTGGTCAGCCCCCCCAGGGCGGAGACGATGTCCTGAATGGTCGTGGCCTCATAGCCCTTTTCCAGAAAGAGCCGCTGGGCCGCGTCCAGAATCCGTTCCACGGTTTCCTCCGGGTATTTGTTGCGCGCCATGACGAAGCCTCCTCAAACATTCATACGGTACGTATCTATTTTAGCAAAATAAGCCCGCCGCGTCAAGGGCCTCTCAGACCTCCCAGCGGGGGTCGCGCGGGCGGGCGGGCTTTTTCTGGTCCTCGGGAAAAATGTAGCTGATTTCCATATAATCAAAGGGAACGGCTTCCATGAAATGCTCCGGCAGAAAACGGGTCAGGGCATACTGCTCCCAGTCGGCGCGGTGGCGGGGAAGCCACATCGGCTGGCTCAGGTCCAGCCTGGGCAGCAACTCGCGCAGCGCAGCCTCGGGGTCGTCGCGCGTGCAGGGCGCAATCGCGTCCCGCTCCACGCGGTGGCGTTTCATCAGGCGCACCCACAGGCGGCCGGGGGCGGCATGGTCCATGGCATGATTCCTCCTTTGGTACAGCCATTATACACGCCCGGGAGCGGGTGCGCAAGCGGGCGCGGACTTTGCTTGACCTGTGGGATTTTTGTTATATAATAGGGTAGAATGGAGCAAAGTAACGGCATATGCCGCTGAGCCATAAGGAGGAACTATGCCTACCGCAATCGCTTACCGCCGCGCGCCCCTGGTGGACCCCGCGCTCGTGCCGCTCTCGGACGCGGCCGTGCATGCCGGCGGGCTGCAGGAGCAGCTCGCGGAGATGGCCCTTTCGCTGGTGGATCTCAACCGCATGTCGCCTCTTGACGCGGCGCTGGCTACCAAGCTGGGCGGCTATACGCAGACGCCGCCCTTCCCGGACGTTGAAGCGGCGGCAGGCTTTCTGCCCGCTGAGCCGGAGCGCTTTGCCGCCACGCTTCGCGCGGCGGCGATGCTCTCGGCCATGGCGCGCGACAAGCAGGGGATGCTGCGGGTGCTCTCGGCCGAGCGCGCCTTCGGGCAGGCGCTGGGGGAGATGACCGAGGAGCAGCTTTTCTCCTGCGGCGCGGACATGCTCAGGCTATCCGTGGACCTCTACCGCCGCACGGGCCAGCCGTTTCTCCTGAGCCTTCTGGAGAGCCTGCGCTCGCGTCTGCCGGACGTGAGCGGGCTGATGCACATGTTTCCCTTTCAGCGGGAGTACCGCCCCGAAACCGGCGCGCACACATCGGACGAGGAGGCGTATTACGCGCGCATGCAACGCTTTGCCACGGGCAAGGGCACGGCCGACGCGCTGGCGATGACGGCGCTGCTGGCGCAGTACAGCGGCTCGGGTCGTGACGCGGCGGCGGGCAAGGCGGGGCTGACGGCGCTCACGCGCTATCACGGCATGCCCAGTGGCGCCTTTTCGGCTGATCCCTTCCTGGCGGGGCGCGATCCCGCGCGCGCGGTGGAGCTGCCTGCGGCCTGCGCGCAGGCGGAGGCGTATTTTGACGCGCTGTGCCAGTCCGGGGAGGCGGTCATGGCCGACCGACTGGAGATGCTGCTGCTTAACGTCCTGCCCGACCTGCTCATCGACGGCGGCGTGCGTCCGCTTTCGCCCACCAACCGGCTGGCCGACGACGAGAGCTGCCAGCCCCAGCGCCCCGAGCCCGAGGAGGTTTCGGCGCTGCTGCGGGCGCTCTACGCCATCCGCCGAAGCGTATGGATGAGCCCGGACGAGGAGACGCTTGCCTATGTGCTGCCGGTGGAGGGCGGATGCCTGACGCGCCTGGGCGGCGTGCCGGCGCGCTTTACCGCCGCGGTTTCGGGCGTGTTTCAGCGGGAGATCACCATTCGGGTGGAGCTCAAGCAGCCGGTTTTGGCCACGCTGCGCCTGCGCGTGCCCGGCTACGCCGACGGCGCGCAGCTCAGCGTAAACGGGGCCAGGCCCCAGGCCGTGGCCCAGGGCGAATGGCACAACCTGCGCCGCACCTTTCAAAACGGCGACGTAATCACCCTGCGGCTGTCGCTCTCGCCGCGGCTGGAGACGGGCTATCGCGGCAGCGTCAGCGTTTACGTGGGCGCGCAGCTCATGGCGCTCTCCCTGCCGGACGCGGGCGTGGCGTGGCGCTATGCCGTCAGGCCCTCCAGCCCCCTCACGCCCGTGGAGGAAGGGGGCGTGCCCTACGCGCTCGTGGCCGCCTGCGAGGCGCCCATGTGGAAGGAGAAGTCCGGCTTCATCCTGCCGCCGCCGCAGGGCGTGCCGGCGGGCGCGGCCTATGAGCTCACCCTCATCCCCTATGCGGGCACGGGCGGCCGGATCGCCTCCTTCCCCTGCGCCGTGGAGCGCTGAGGGATGGGAATGACATTCCAGACCGTATTATGTCTGGCCCCCATGGCGGGCATCACGGACTGGCCCATGCGCGTTCTGTGCTACCGCACGGGCGCGGATTACGCCTGTTCGGAGATGGTCAGCGCCATCGGCTACCTGTGCGCCAAGCCCGGCAACGACGCCTACCGCCGGCTGCTGGCCGTGCATCCCGAGGAGACCAACACCGCCTGCCAGCTCTTTGGCAGGGACCCCGTGGTCATGGGCGAGGCGGCCGCGAAGGTGACGGAGCTGGGCCGGTTCCGTTCGTTGGATATCAACATGGGCTGCCCGGCCCGCAAGGTCGTCTCCTCCGGCGAGGGCAGCGCGCTGCTGCTGGACCCGGAGCGGGCGGCGCGCATCATGGAGGCGGTCAGGCGAAACACCTCCCTTCCCGTGACCGTCAAGACCCGGCTGGGCTATGACGCGGACAGCATGAACGCGCTGGAGCTGGGGCTGGCGGCGCAGGACCTGGGCCTTCGCTGGATCGCCGTTCATGGCCGTACCCGGCAGCAGCAGTATGCGGGCACGGCGGACTGGGCGGCCATCGGCCGGCTCAAGAGCCGGCTGTCGATTCCCGTCATCGCCAACGGCGACGTGTTCGCCCCCGCCGACGCGGTGCGCATGCTTTGCGAGACGGGCGCGGACGGCGTGATGATCGGCCGGGGTGCGATGGGCAACCCCTGGCTCTTCCGCGGCGTCAGGCAGGCGCTGGCGGGCGGCAGGCCCGGGGAGGTCACGCTTGAGGAACGCATCGACACGGCCATCCTGCAGGCGCAGTGGATGGTCGCGTTTAAGGGCGAGCGCCTGGGTGTGATGGAGATGCGAAAGCATGTGGGGCATTATATCAGCGGCCTGAGGGGCGCAACCGCCATCCGGCGGGAGGTCAATTTTGTGACCACGCTGGAGGAACTGATCGGGCTGCTCAGGAGCCTCAAGACCACCGAAAAGGAGTGAGACGTATGAAAACAGGAGCAAAAGCCTTCCTGGCGGCCGTCCTTGCGCTGCTGCTTCCCCTGAGTGGCGCGGGCGCGAGCATCGTGGGTCTGGACGAGACGCTTTCGGACTACCTGGACGTTGGCGACGTCCGCTACAGCTTTTCCATCGAGGTGGGAGCGCTCCTGCCCTACGGCGCGGAGACGCTGGAGATGATGGGCGGCGTGCTCAGGCATATCCGCGTGGCCGCCTCCGAGACGGAGGAGGAAAGCGCCATCAGCCTTCTGGTGGACGGCGAGAGCGTCATGGATCTCACCCAGCGCCGGACCGCGGACGGAACTGCGCTGACCACAGCGCTTTTGCCCAACCGCACGCTGGTCAGCGACGGGTCCCCGCTGGACCTGCTGATGGGCAATGAGACGGAGGAGGCCGCCTTTGACGCGCTTGCGGCCATCCGGGAGGTGGAGGGCTGCTACCAGACCCTGACCGACGCCATCCTTCCCTATGCGGAGCAGAAAAAGGCCAATTACAAGATCAAGAACATCGCCACCTCCCGCTGGAGCCGCATCGCGCGGCTGACCACGGAGCAGAGCACGGAGCTGGCGCCCCTGATCGCGCAGGTGCTGGGCTGCGGCATGGACGCCGCCTTTCGAAGCGAGCTTGAGCAGATGACCTACGCCAAGGGCTTTATCGTGGGCCTGTATCAGTCCGAGGAAAACGGCGAGGACCTGGCCGTCTACATCAAGGGCACCGTCACCATGGGCGACGGCACCACGCGCCAGCTCTCCTATCAGTGGGCCTTCACCGGCGAGGCGGCCGACCGAACGGATACCTACAAGTTTGAGCTCACCAAGGGCAAGGGCGACGCCGAGAACCGCACCATCTCCGCCACCTATCACAGAAGCGAGGCGGAGGGGAGCTTCTCCGTCGAGGGCGAATGGTCCGCCGCCATCAAGCGGGGGACGAGCACCGTGACCACCACCGTGGAGCACGACCTCAGCGGGACGGAGAGCGGCGGCGCACGCACGCTGGAAGGAACGGCGGTGACCGCCGTCAAGACGGCGGCGGACGGCGAAACCGTGACCGTGACCACCACCCTCACCCCCGCCATGAGCCTGGACACCGAGGACGGCGTCCTCAGCGGGACGGTGGCGCTGGAGGAGAAGACGGGCAAGAACGTGACCAGGGCGCTCACATTTGCCTTTGACGGAGAGCCCGCGGAGATTTCCGTCCGGGAGGACGGCGACCTGGAGGCGGAGGAAGGCGGGCAGATCGACTATGATCCCATGCCACCCAGCAGCCTGAGCCAGAACGAGCCGGCGGGCGAGGAGAACTCGGCCTATCTGGTCGGCCAGCCGCCCATCGGGTATCAGACCTATGAGGTCCCGGAGACGATGCAGACGTACGACCTGGATACGGCGCAGCGGCAGCAGCTCGAGGCCCTCAGGGCCGAGCTTGTGCAGAACCTCGCGGGGCGGCTGCTGGCCGCGCTGGCCGGACTGCCCGCGGAAGATACGGCGCTTTTGTCGGACAATATGTCCGACGAGGACTATGCGGCGTTCCTTGCGCTTTTGGAACAATGACAAAGGAGGCCTGCGCATGAAACGGTTTCTTTCCCTGCTGATGTGCCTGGTGTGCCTGTGCGCGCCCGCCGCGCATGCCAGCGAGGTGGACTCAGACGATTACACCGTGGCCGAAAAGCTCATTAAGCAGCTATGGGCGGGCAGCGGCTTCAGCGCCACGGTGACGGTGGAGGTCGAGGCCAAGGAGGGCACGCAGGCGGTGGGCACGCAAAAGCCGGTCGAGATGGACCTGAGCTACATCTATGTCCGCCCCACGGCCCTGGAGACGGCGGAGCATCGGCTGGACCTGATTCTCATGGACGGCGGGGAGGCGCAGAGCGCCGCCCATGCCCAGCTCAAGGATGGGGCCCTGGCCATTCAGGCTGACGTAATCAGCTCGGATTGGTACAGCTTCGGGGAGGCGCCCGCGGAAAACGCGCAGGGCGAGGAGAGCGCCGGTCTTGTCAGCCAGATGGGGAGCAGCCTGCTCGCACAGACAGGCATGCCTTCGCTGGCCGCCTTTGCGGCACAGGTCGTCATGCTCATGCAGGGCGCCGACGGTCTGGAGGAGGCGCTGGAGAGCTATCTGACCCGCATGGACCTTTGGATTGAGGGCTACAGGCAAAATGCCGTTCTGGGCAAGCTCGAGGACGGCACAACCACCATGTCGGTCTATTACGACGTGCCTGCCGCCGCCATCAAATCACAGGCCAAGCAGCTCGTTTTGGACCTGCTCAACGACCAGGCGACGCTTTCCAAGCTGCAGGAGGCGCTGGGCGAGGAACTTTCGCAGCTCATGCTCAACCCCAATCTTCAGAGCTATTATTTCAGTGCCATTGACGCCCTTCCCCTGAGCTCGAGCTTGACCATCGGCCGCACGGTCAGCCTGGAGGGCGATACGCTGGAGCTTCGATTGCTCCTGCCCCTTTACGATGCGCAGGGCGGCGAGGTGACGCTCCGCTATGAGCGCACCCGCGGAGAGGGCGACCTGCCCGATGACAACACCATCAGCCTGGAAAGCGCCCTTCGCTCCATCAGCCTGACCTATCAGGAGTACAGCAGCATGACCGGCGTGCGCGTCATTCAGGGAAGCCTCACAAGTCAGCCGGGCGAAGAGGGGGCCTTCACCGTGGAAGAGGGCGGGGAGGCTCCGAAGAACCTTGCCGTTTCCTTCAGCCTCAAGCAGGAGGAGGGCGAGAGCAAGGACGACGAGCTGCGCGACGTCTACACCTATCAGGCGACGCTCAACCTCTGGTCCGACGGGGAGGGTGAGGGCTATGTGGCCGTGCCCGAAACCGAGGTGACCATCGCCTCGCGCTTTGCCAGCAAGGAGCTCAAATCCGCAGCCACGGACATGGACATGACGCTTACGCTGGGCGGCGACGGCTGGGACCAGACGATCACGCTCACGGCCGTGGGCCGCAGCCGTCAGAAATGGGAGCCGGAGGCCATCTCCACGGACCGCGTCTATGTGAGCCGGATGACCGAGGGGGATGTGGCGGCGCTGCTGCCCGGCGTGGCCCTGCGGTTTGCCACGCTGATGAGCGATTACCTGGCCGCCGCACCGGCGCCCTCGGCGGCACCCGAGGCTTCGGCGGAGCCGGAGACGACGGCGGAGCCCGAGGCATCGGCGGAGCCCGAGCCGTCGGCAACGCCTGATGCGACGGAAGCGCCGGAGACGACGGCGGGGCCTGATGCGACCGCGGAAGCGGAGACGGAGCCCTCGGCGGAGCCTGCGCAAACGCCGGAGGCCTCGCAGACCCCTGCGCCGTAGGAGACCGACAAAAACAAGGCAAAAACAGAGCCGGGACTTGACAACCCGGCGGGGTCGGTTTATAATCCCAGCATACAACAACGGCGTTGAGGATAACCCATTATCCATCGGCGCCGTTTTTGTATAGGGTATGGCACATTTTCAGGGAAGGGGCAGTCATTGTGGAAAATCCGGGCGATCTGTTTGGTGAGTATGTTTTTAACGACAGCATGATGCAAAAGCGTCTGCCCAAGGAAACCTATAAAGCGCTCAAGCGCACCATCGAGCAGGGGCGCTCGCTGGATCCCGCCGTGGCGGGCGTGGTGGCCAACGCCATGAAGGACTGGGCGCTGGAGATGGGCGCGACGCATTATACCCATTGGTTCCAGCCCATGACCGGCGTGACGGCGGAAAAGCATGACGCCTTTATCACGCCCCTCAGGGACGGGAAGGTGCTTTTGGAGTTTGGCGGCAAGGAGCTTGTGCGCGGCGAGCCGGATGCCAGCTCCTTCCCCTCCGGTGGCCTGCGCGCGACCTTTGAAGCGCGCGGCTATACCGCCTGGGACCCCACCAGCTATGCCTTTATCAAGGAGGGGACGCTGTGCATCCCCACGGCGTTCTGCTCCTACGGAGGGCAGGCGCTGGACAAGAAAACCCCGCTGCTGCGCTCCATGCAGGCGCTGAGCAAGCAGGCGATACGCATCCTCAGGCTCTTTGGCAACAACGAAGCCGTCCGCGTCTACCCCACCGTGGGCCCGGAGCAGGAGTATTTCCTGGTGGACAAGGAGGTCTACCGCAAGCGCCCCGACCTGATGGTGACGGGCCGCACGCTCTTTGGCGCAAGGCCGCCCAAGGGCCAGGAGCTGGAGGACCACTACTTCGGCGTCATCAAACCCCGCGTGCAGGCGTTCATGAAGGAGCTGAATGCCGAGCTGTGGAAGCTGGGGATTCTGGCCAAGACGGAGCACAACGAGGTCGCCCCCGCCCAGCACGAGATGGCCCCCATCTATACCATCGTCAACATTGCCGCAGACCACAACCAGCTCACCATGGACATCATGAAAAAGGTGGCCGACCGACATGGCATGGTCTGCCTGCTGCATGAGAAGCCCTTTGACGGCGTCAACGGCAGCGGCAAGCACAACAACTACGCCCTGAGCACCGACACCGGCGTCAACCTCCTTGACCCCGGCGATACGCCCAGCGAAAACGCGCAGTTTCTGGTGTTCCTCAGCGCCGTCATCGCCGCCGTGGACGACTATCAGGACCTCATGCGCGTGGCCGTGGCCAGCGCCGGAAACGATCACCGCCTGGGCGCCAACGAGGCGCCGCCGGCCATCATTTCCATCTTCCTGGGCGACGAGCTCAACGAGATCATCGAGAGCATCGTCAACGCCAGCAAGTATGAAGCGCACGAGCGCGATCAGATGAAGCTGGGCGTGCATATCCTGCCCCGCTTCTCCCGCGACTCCACCGACCGCAACCGCACCTCGCCGTTTGCCTTCACGGGCAACAAGTTCGAGTTCCGAAGCCTCGGCAGCGCGCAGTCCATCTCCGGCCCCAACGTCATCCTCAACACCGCCATCGCCGACACCCTGATGAAGATGGCCGATGAGCTGGAGACAGCCACGGATCTGACGGCTGCCGTGGATGCGCTCATCCGCAAGACCCTGAGCGCGCACATGCGCATCATCTTCAACGGCAACGGCTATGACCAGGCGTGGGTCGAGGAGGCCAGGCGGCGCGGGCTGCTCAACCTTCCGACCACCGTGGACGCGCTTCCCTACTATGTGGACCCCAAGAACATCGCCCTTTTTGAGCGTCAGAAGGTCTTTACCCGCGAGGAGGTCGTCAGCCGCTACGAGATCAAGATGGAGACCTATATCAAGGTCATTGACATCGAGGCCCTGAGCATGATCGACATGGCCCGTCATCTGATCCTGCCGGCGGCCATCGCCTATGCCAAGGATGTGGCCGGCGAGATGGAGCTCAAAAAGCGGGTGATGCCTGAATTGGAGACCGAGGCGGAAAAGGCGCTGCTTTCCGGCCTGACCGCGCAGACCAACGCCCTTTACAAGGCCACGGACCGCCTGGAGACGGTGCTCAAGGAGTGCGATGCGGGCGCGGACATGCTGGAGCGAGCGCGTTATACCCGCGACAGGGTGATGGCCGCCATGAACGAGGTGCGCGCCTCTGCCGATGCGCTGGAGGGCATGGTGGGTAAAAGCTACTGGCCCATGCCGACCTATCAGGACCTGCTCATGAGCGTGTGACGCTTGCAAACGGCCGTTTTCTGCCTACAGCGGACGAAGGCGGGCTGTCGCTTTTGCGAAGGCCCGTCTTCGTACTTTTTATTCAATAAACCATTTCGCTGAGCTTGACCACAATGCAGTTTTCGATCGCCTGCACGCTTCCCTCCTGAGGATAACAGGGCATGAGGATGAAGTCCTCCGTTTCTGCGATGCCCCGCGCCAGATCGCGTATGCCGTTTGCCGTATCAAAAGGCATGTTCATTTTCAGGATGTATTTCATAAAGGTATAATACATCTTGGTTTCATACATGATCGGCTGCGCCCGGTCCGATGCGTAGGAGCTGTCGCCGATGACCAGCACCGGCATCCCCTGCACATAGTTCTCATTTGCCTCCGCAAGTGCCAGATAGGTCGCACACTGAGCATACATGTTCTCATAATCCAGCTTGGCCTTATGAAATTTTACGTTTGCGTCAATGGTCCATACAAAGGCACACAGCATCAGGCAGCCCATCATGACCCAGCTCAGGCCCGCCAGCGCCAGACGGGCGCATTGTTTCCTGGCTTCCCTGGCTCGTTTCATCACGCCATCCAGGCGATCCATCAGCACGATTCCCAGCAGATAGATGCCCGATACGCTATAGGTCATCAGGACATAGACTTTCTCAGGCGCGAAAATCCGAATCGCGCAGAGGAAAAACGGGGCCAGCGCGGCCAGCGCCAGCATGGCCACAAAGCGCCATGGATTCTTCCCCTGGTATGCCACGAAGCACGCGCACATGAGCGCTGCCACCGCAACCATGAGAATCACATTGGGCCAGTTCCCCACCTGACAACCTTCCTCGGTGGAAAGGGCGCCCATGGCCTGCCAGAAATCCCGGTAACAGCCCGCAAGATTCTCAGGGAACGCCAAGAGCGTATCCAGTGACGCTGACCGTGTGACAGACTGGTAGTCTCCGACTCCGCTACCGGTCCCGCCCGTCATGGCCAGCAGCACGATGTAATACAGCCCTACAGAAAAAACCATGCACAGGGCATACCTTCCGGCACGCCGCAACAGCCCTCTGCCGTCAACCGCTCTGTCGCAGATGAGCAGCTGCATCCCCCGTACAAACATCATCCCCAAGGCAAACGTCGCGCTGGCCTGGTAGGTCCCGGTAGCAAAGGCGATCACAACGACGGCAGGAAACAGCCCCCAGCGATATTTCTCCAGCAAAAATACGCCTAAGGCGGCAAGCATGGCCGCCAGCAGGTATGCATCGGCGTTATGCATATAGCCAAGCGTTGCGCTTACCGTCGGAAAGCACGTCATCAAAATCGCACTTGCCGCAGCAAGCACCGATGAACGAATCTCGAACACAGACACCAGCAGCGCCGACAGCACGGCCACAGCCAGGATGGCAATCATCCCGTTTATGTAAGGCATGGTGTAGCTGGTGCTCAGGGAGGACAGCCACTGGCTGCTCCAGCGGCCGATCCACATCAAATTGCCGTCAAAATAGATGTTGTTGAGCGCGTCGCCGGTCAGAAACAGTGTGTTTGTAAGCGCAAAGAGATAAGCCAGCACCCCGCAGATTACACCTGTGCCCAGCGCCGTCCGCGCCGGCCGTCCGACTCGTTTCCAAAATGCCGCAATTTGATTCTGGCAAGGCATATCGACACCCCAGTTCGTTTTTTGTGTTTCATTATCTCCCCGAAAGGGGAAATTGTCAACTTTTTCAAGTGAGAAATTCCGCTGAAAACCCCTCAGCTGCTAAGTTGAAGCACGAGCCCCGGCAGCGCTTGCGTGCCGCCGGGGCTGCTTCTTATTTTTTTGCTGCCGTGCGGGCCAGGATCGGCGCAAGAAACTGTCCCGTATAGCTTTCGGGGACCCTGGCCACCTTTTCCGGCGTGCCCTGACACACGACGGTGCCGCCGCCGTCGCCGCCCTCGGGTCCCAGGTCGATGAGGTAGTCGGCGGTTTTGATGACGTCGAGGTTATGCTCGATGACCAGAACGCTGTTGCCCGCGTCCACCAGCCGCTGCAAGACGTCGATGAGCTTCTGCACGTCAGCCATGTGAAGCCCCGTGGTGGGCTCGTCCAGGAGATAGAGGGTGCGGCCCGTGGCGCGGCGGCTGAGCTCGGTGGCCAGCTTGATACGCTGGGCCTCGCCGCCGGAGAGCTGGGTGCTGGGCTGGCCGAGCTTGATGTAGTCCAGGCCCACGTCGTAGAGGGTCTGGAGCTTCTTGACGATGGGCTCGTGGTTCTCAAAGAAGCTCAGCGCCTCCTCCACGGTCATCTCCAGCACCTCGTGGATGTTCTTGCCCTTGTAGCGCACGTCGAGGGTTTCGCGGTTGTAGCGCGCGCCCTTGCACACGTCGCAGGGCACGTAGATGTCGGGCAGGAAGTGCATCTCGATCTTGAGAAGGCCGTCGCCGCCACAGGCTTCGCAGCGGCCGCCCTTGACGTTGAAGCTGAAGCGGTTTTCCTTGTAGCCGCGGGCCTTGGCGTCCGGCGTCATGGCAAAGACGCGGCGCACCAGGTCGAACAGCCCGGTATAGGTGGCGGGGTTGGAGCGCGGCGTGCGGCCGATGGGGCTTTGGTCGATGGCGATGATCTTGTCAAGCTGCTCCACGCCGTCCATGCCTTCGAACTTGCCCGCCCGCGTCTTGGCGCGGTTGAGGAGGCGGGCGAGATGCTTGTAGACGATCTCGTTGATGAGGCTGGACTTGCCCGAGCCGCTCACGCCGGTTACGCAGCAGAACACGCCCAGCGGAAGCTTGACGTCGATATTTTTCAGGTTGTTTTCCTTCGCGCCCCGAACCGTGAGCCAGCCGGACGGCTTGCGCCGCTTCCCGGGCACGGGGATAGACAGCTTGCCGCTCAAATACTGGCCGGTGATGGAACGGGGATTGGCGAGGATCTCGTCGATGGTGCCCTCGGCGATGATCTCGCCGCCGTGGACGCCCGCGCCGGGCCCTACGTCCACGATGTAGTCGGCGGCGTACATGGTGTCCTCGTCGTGCTCCACCACAATGAGCGTGTTGCCCAAATCCCTCAGGCGCTTGAGCGTGGCCAGGAGCTTTGCGTTGTCGCGCTGATGCAGGCCGATGGAGGGCTCGTCCAGGATGTAGAGCACGCCCATCAGACTGGAGCCGATCTGCGTGGCCAGGCGGATACGCTGGGCCTCGCCGCCGGAGAGCGTGGCCGCCGCACGCGAGAGCGTGAGGTAGGACAGGCCCACACTGTCCAAAAAGCCCAGCCGGGCGTCCAGCTCGCGCAGAATCTGGGAGGCGATCATGGTGTCCTTCTCGCTCAGCTTCAGGCCCTTGAAAAAGGCGCGCGCCGACGATACGCTCAGGTCGCACAGCTCGCTGATGTTCATGCCGCCCACCGTCACGGCCAGCACCTCGGGGCGCAGGCGACGCCCGCCGCAGGCGCGGCACCTGTCGGAAACCATGTATTCCTCGTAGGCGGCCTTCATGGACTCGCTGGTGGTCTCGCGGTAGCGGCGGTTGAGCGAGGTGATGACGCCCTCAAAGGTCGTCTGATACTGGCCCCTGCCATGGGCGCTCTCGTATTCGATGGTGATTTTGTCATTGGACCCGTAGAACAGGATGTCCAGAATTTTGGGCGGCAGATCGCGTACGGGTGTGTCCAGACTGAAGCCGTAGAGCTCGGCCAGCGCCCGGAAATAGCTGCTGGCCATGCTGCCCTTGTCCGCCGTGTTCCAGCCCATGGCCTGCAGGGCGCCCTGGCTGAGGCTGAGGGAGGGATCGGGGATGATCGCCTCCGGAGCGATATGCATCACCGTGCCCAGGCCGCTGCACTCGGGGCAGGCCCCAAAGGGGCTGTTGAAGCTGAACATGCGCGGGGAGAGCTCCTCGATGGACACGCCGCACTCTGGACAGGCGTAGTTCTGGGAAAACAGCAGCGTGCCCTTGTCAAACAGGTCCACCAGCACCAGGCCGCCGCTTTCGCCCGCGGCGGTCTCCATGCTGTCGGCCAGGCGCTGGCGGAACTCGTCCGAAGGGCGCACGATCAGACGGTCGACGACGATCTCGATGTCATGCTTCTTCTTTTTGTCCAGCCGCGGCACATCGTCCAGCTCGTAGAGCTCGCCGTCGATGCGCACACGCACGAATCCGCGCTTCTGCGCATCCTCCAGAAGCTTGGCGTGCTCACCCTTGCGCGCGCGCACCACGGGCGCGAGCAGCTGCAGCCGCTGGCCTTCCGGGTAGGCCATCACCTGGTCGGCCATCTGGTCGATGGTCTGCTGGCGGATCTCCCGGCCGCACTTGGGACAGTGCGGAACGCCCACGCGCGCATAGAGCAGGCGCAGGTAATCATAGATCTCCGTCACGGTGCCCACGGTGGAGCGGGGGTTGCGCGCCGTGGTCTTTTGATCGATGGAGATGGCGGGGGAGAGCCCCTCGATGGAGTCGATGTCGGGCTTCTCCATCTGGCCCAGGAACATGCGCGCGTAGGAGGAGAGGCTCTCCACATAGCGGCGCTGCCCCTCGGCGTAGATGGTATCAAAAGCCAGGCTGGTCTTGCCCGAACCGCTCAGCCCCGTAAAGACCACGAGGCTGTTGCGGGGAATCTCCAGCGTGACGTTTTTGAGGTTGTGTTCGCGCGCGCCGCGAACGATGAGTTTGTCCTGCAAGAAATGAACCGTCCTCTCTGGGAGTCTGCGACAGGGAAATCAGCGCACCTCGATGAGCTCGTACTCCAGGGAGCCCACGCCCAGCTTCGCGGCGTGCTCCACGCCGGAGCGCCAGTTGGTGTAGGGGTGTGTGTCGTTGAAGATGTCGCCGGTGGAATGTTTGCGGTCGGTCAGGAAGGTGCCGGGGAGGGGTTCCATGCGGTTGCACGCATCGGCGCAGGCCACATCCAGCGCCACCGGGTCAAAGCTGGCAAACATGCCAACGTCCGCGATGACGGGCGTGTCGTTCTCCGGGTGGCAGTCGCAGTAGGGAGAAACGTCCATGACCAGGGAGATGTGGAAGTTGGGACGGTCTTTGATGACGGCCCAGGCGTACTCGGAGATCTTGCAGTTGAGCACGTCGTTGGAACTGTCCGGCCCCTGGATGGCGCCCCGGTCGCGGCACGCGCCCACGCAGCGGCCGCAGCCCACGCACTTGTCGTGGTCGATGGTGGCGCGGCGATGGCCCTTCTCTCCGCTGAAGCTGATGGCGCCGTGCGCGCACTGGCGGGCGCACAGGCCGCAGCCCACGCACAGATCGTGGTTGACCACGGGCTTGCCGTCGCAGTGCATGGCGCGCTTGCCGGCCGTGGAACCAAGCCCCATGCCAAGGTTTTTCAGCGCGCCGCCGATGCCCGTGCCCTCGTGGCACTTGAAATGGGTCAGGCTGATGATGGCGTCGGCGTCCATGGCGGCCCGGCCGATGAGCGCCTCCTTGCAGTATTCCCCGTCGATGGGCACGGCAACATGATCGTTGCCCAGCAAACCGTCGGCGATGATGACGTGGCAGCCGGTCTGCAGGGGAGTGAAGCCGTTTTCACACGCCGCCGTCAAATGATCCAGGGCGTTGCGGCGCATACCGGTGTACAGCGTGTTGCAGTCGGTCAGGAAGGGCCGGGCGCCCATCTCCTTGAGGACATCCACGACGACCTTGGCATAGTTGGAGCGAAGGAAAGCCAGGTTGCCCGGCTCTCCGAAATGCATCTTTACGGCGGTAAACTTGCCGTCCAGCGGCATGGTTTTGATGCCGGCCGTCTCAATGAGTCTGCGCAGCTTTTGCAGGATGTTCTTATCGGGTGTAGCGCGGAAATTCGTATAGTACACCTTGGCTTTTTCCATTGTGGTGGCACCTCCCTGTAAAATGCGAAAACGTGTTCGCCCCGGTATTGTAGCATAGAAAATTTTATCTGGCAAGACAATGGAAGGCCTCCGGCAAAAATCTATCATTTGACAATTCCGAAGGACGGATGCTATACTCACACAAATCGCTTCATTTTTAATTAATAAGGAGTTGTGCGGGGAGGCGAACACAATGGCGCGAAAACAGGCATTGGCAGGCTGGAAAAGAGCGGTTATCTATACGGCGCTGCTGGTTTTGCTCCTGACGGGAGCTTGGGTCATGCTTTTTTCCAACCTGGAAGCGGATTGGGTGGAAATGTATGATGAGCTGCGCCACGGAGTCAATGCCTACGAGATGGTCGTCAACGACGATTATCTGGTCAATACCTACTTTGGGGAGCCAGACTATTTCAATCTCAAACCCCCGCTGAGCATGTGGGCGATTGCCCTGAGCTATCATCTGGCGGGCTTTACGCTGGCGGCGGTGCGCCTGCCCAGCGCCGTGGCCGCATTTGCGATGCTGGCGACGGGCGCGCTGTGGCTCAAGCGGCGGCAGGGCAGCGTGGCCTCGCTGGCTTTTGTGGGAACGATGACGGCCTTTACCGTTCTCATCGCTGGACACTATGCGCGAAACGGAGACCCTGACGCACTTTACCAGCTTTTTTTCACCATTGCCATGCTCTGCATGCTCGACAGCGGCCGCAGCTTTCGGTATTTTTATGGGAGTGCGCTGTGCTTTGGCCTGGCTTTTCTGACCAAGAGCTGGCATGCGCTGTGCATCCCGGCCATCTGCTTTCTGTTTCTGCTCTGCCAGGGCCGTCTCAAGGAGCTGACATGGAAACGTGCGGGTCTGCTGCTGGCCGTGGGCATCGCCCCGGTTCTGCCGTGGGCGGCGGCCCGCTACCTGCGTGACGGCTGGACCTTTCTGACCTCCGGGGTGTCCGTGGATGTGTCGAACCGGATGACGTCTGGCAGCCCGGGAGATCCGCTGATGTATCTGAAGGTTTTTCTGGAGGACCCTGCCTTCATGATCGCGGCTGCCCTGTGTGTGGCGGCCTATGTGGGCATTCGCCTTAGCGGCAGACGCCTGACGCCGTCCGCTAGGGCGGCTGCGCTGGGGTGTCTGCTGTGGCTCGTGGTCCCGCCGGTGCTGTTCTCCTTTTCCAATTTCAAAAAATTCTGGTATGTGTTCTCAAGTTATACAGCGCTTGCTGTGTTGCTGGGGGTGCTGCTTCAGTCCGCGCTCGTACCGGGACGGGCCCGACGCTTCGGAGTGGTGCTGACGGCGCTGGTGGCGGGCTTATGCGTGGCCGGAACCGTACGCAACGTCCAGACCGTTACCACGGCTGTCAATCCCCATCATTATCAGGTGGCTATGATGGAGCTGCTGGACCGGGAGAGCTACGAAGGTACACACATGTATATCCAATACAATGAAAAGGATGCGGACGGAAATGCGCTGACGGACTGGACCGATGAGGACCGATTCATTGCCGAGCTCTATGGCGCGGGTGTGTGCCTGCCGGGCGGCAAGGATGCCTTTGAGGCGGATGGGGAGTATGCGCTGATATTTCTGGGCAATCTCGATCAGCTCGATGAACGTGACGAGCTTGCCGGCTTCTATATTCCGTTGCTGGAAACGCGCTATATCACGGCCTTTTCCAACTAATTCGGGCGGGGGCCTTCGGGACCCCGCCTGCAAAAAACGGGATAGGACACACACGAAAGCGTGTTCATGTTAAGGAGCGGACAGGGCCACCATATGGGGAGTTGCAGCTCCAAAAGCCAAAATATTTTAGCAAAACCCTTGCATTTCAGGGCGTTTTGTTTTATACTACTTGAGCTGTCTGTTTAGGGATGAAGCGGTAAGTTGCCGCCATGGCCATGGCGGGTAATTATCGTGGACCAGCCCGGAAATCGGGCGACGGACTTGAGACATCGCGCGGGACGCGATCCGCGGCCAGGGCCTGAGCGCTCTCACGGCGAAGGCCCGAAGCGCAGAAGGAAGGCGAGGGTTGCCTCGCCTGATTCCAAGCGGTCGATGGACACACCCGGGGCGGTGTACTTGAGACGAATCAAGGAGGAACGAAAATGGCCAACCAGAAAATCCGTATCAAGCTGAAGGCTTACGAGCACAACCTGATCGATCAGTCCTCCGAGCGGATCGTGGAGACCGCCAAGCGGACGGGCGCGAAGGTTTCGGGCCCCATTCCCCTGCCGACGGAAAAGGAGATCGTGACCATCCTGCGCGCGCCCCACAAGTACAAGGATAGCCGCGAGCAGTTCGAGATGCGCACCCACAAGCGCCTCATCGATATTCACAATCCCAACCCCCGCACGGTCGATGCCATGATGAAGCTGGATCTTCCTGCCGGCGTCGAAATCGAAATCAAGCTCAATAACTAATGCAGGAGGTACGACATCATGAAGAAAGCGATCGTAGGTAAGAAGATCGGCATGACGCAGGTTTTCACCGATGACGGCCGCCTCGTGCCCGTGACCGTGGTGGAGGCCGGCCCCTGCAAGGTCGTGCAGAAGAAGACCATTGAGTCCGACGGCTACGAGGCCGTGCAGGTCGGCTTTGACACCTATGCGGAAAACCGCGCCAAGAAGCTGGTCAACAAGCCCCTCACGGGCCATTTCAAGAAGGCCGGCGTTGCTCCCACCCGTTACCTGCGCGAGTTCCGCCTGGATAACGTGGCCGAGCTGGAAGTGGGCAACGAGCTGACCGTTTCCCAGTTTGAGGCTGGCGAGAAGATCGACGTCAGCGGCGTGAGCAAGGGCCACGGCTTCACCGGCACCATTCAGCGCTGGAACCAGCACACCGGCCCCATGGCCCACGGCTCCAAGTATCACCGCGGCGTGGGCTCCATGAGCGCCAA
>CALVKX010000012.1 GCA_944333375.1 uncultured Eubacteriales bacterium | reverse complement strand
TACAGCCCGCCCTTCCAGTCGAAGCCCAGCCAGTGGATATCGGCCATGATGCCGTCCACGTACTCGGTCTCCTCCTTGGCGGGGTTGGTGTCGTCAAAGCGCAGGTTGGTCACGCCGCCGAAGCGCTCGGCGGTCAGAAAGTCCGCCACCAGCGCCTTGCAGTGGCCGATGTGCAGGTAGCCGTTGGGCTCGGGGGGAAAGCGCGTGCGCACGCTTTGGCAGCGTCCGCTCCGTAAATCTTCCTGTACGGCGTCCCAGATGAAGTTGGTCTTGGAGGTTTCCATGCTCGCGCCTTCCTTTCCATCATGTTTCCAGGCAGAACAAAGCCGCCGGTTCGCATCATTATAGAACGAAACGGCGGCTTTGGCAAGCCTGTACGGCTTGAAAATGCCTGTTTTGCGGCGTTTTGGGGCGAAACTCCCCTCACTTCGCCCCCAGGAACCCCTCGATGCGCGCCCGCGCGGCCCGCGCGTCGGCTCGACCCAGCTGATACTGCGCCTCCAACACCTCCGGGTTCTTTTCCACCCGCCCGATGGGGATGCGGCGGGAGGGACACAGCACCAAGGCCCGCCCCTCGGCCTGGGCCTGAGCGGCGTAGGCCAGCGAAGCGTTGTAGACCTCATGCCGCCGCTCGCTGGCCCTGACAAAGGCGGGATAGCGGCGGTAACGCGCGCGCATGAGCGCAAGCGCCCGGTCCGGCCGCTTGACAAAGCCCTCCGGCTGCGTGCGCACCACGAGGCAGCGCGTGTAGCCCATGTCCTCGAAGCGCTTGAGCGGGATCGAGTCCGCCGTGCCGCCGTCCAGGTAGCGCCGCCCCTCCCATGCCACGATGGTGGACACCAGCGGCATGGAGGAGCTGGCGCGCAGGACCTCCAGCAGCGTATGCGCGTCCCGCTTGCCGTCCAGGCATATGGCTCCGCCCGTTTCCACGTCGGTCGCCAGCGCGTAGAAGCGCACGGGGCTTTTCAAAAAAGCGTCGAAGTCGAACGGGTCCAGCCGGTAGGGCAGCTCCTCGTAGCTGAAGGCGCGGCCCACCAAGTCGCCCGTGAGCAGCAGGGAACGCAGGCTCATGAAGCGCCAGTTGCGGCAGTACCGCTTGGTGTAGCGGATGTTTCGCCCCTTTTGGCCGGAGACGAAGCTCGCCCCGTGGATGGCGCCCGCCGACACGCCCAGAATCCCGTCGGGCCTGACGCCCCAGTCCATCATCTCGTCCAGCACGCCGGCGGTATAGATGCCGCGCATGCCGCCGCCCTCCAGCACAAAGCCCGTCCGCTCCATGGGCACCGCTTCCTCTCAACATGGGATGCGTCCATTATACCACGGGCGGGCAAGGGGGAAAAACCGGCTCCGCGCCAAGCCACAGCGTGACATCCTCCCGGCGAAGATACCCGTAGGTCCCCGGCTGATCCAGCGTGCCGTCCGGCTCGTCCTCAGGCACAAACACGTGCAGCCAGCCGTCCTCCGTCTCGGCCAGCACGAGCAGACGCCGCCCCGCTTCCAGCGTGTACGGCGCGCCGCCGCCGTCCATGTCCGCCATCAGCGGCCCGCCGTCCGTCTCCGCCACCGGGCAGGGGACGGACGCGCGGCGCACAAAATTCGCCCAGTCAGCGGGAAAAGCCACATACCTGCCGCTGACATAGCCCTCCGTTTCGCCCACCCGCACATGATACCAGGGCACCTCCGTGCCCGGCTCTTGGCCCAGCACCTGCGCAAGTGCCACATGATACATGCCCAGGCTGCGCGAGCGGGAGGTGGGTTCCGTGCGCAGGTTCGCGCCCCAGATGAGGCACAGGTCCGTCCCCTCAAGCGCCGCGCGGCTCTCCTCCTCCAGCCGGCGGGCCTCGCCGGCCGTCAGGGGCAGGCTATCCAGCCGCGTCCGCTCCGCAAGCCACGTCTTGACCGGCACGCAGAACCGCTCGCCGTCTGTTTCCACCTCCGCGTTCAGGGAAAACGCCGTGCGACGGCCCGCCGCGTCCGTGTACTCCCTGACCTGCCACCCGCTGATACTGTGGCAGCCAAGGCGCCAGCGCGCCTCACCCCCCTCCGAGGGAAGCAGCAGCTCGAAGGCGCACAGCCGCTTGTTCTCATCCCACAGGGGACGCACGGTACATCCCTCGCCCAGCGGCAGGCCCATGGCGCCAAAATCCTCCACGCGCGCGTTGCTGCCGCCCGGTTCCCAGCGCAGGCCCACCAGCGCATATGCTCCGCCGCGTTCCACCACCATCAGCGCGCTGCTTGTAAACAGCAGGCCGTCCACATTTCCGTCCCCGGCCATCGGTTCCACCTCCAGCGCCGCCCCGCACACGCAGCGCGCGTCTCCGAGGCCGTGTCCCCCCATCAGGTCGCGCACGGCCTGCGGCGCATCCTGCGCAAAGGTGACAAGCGTCTCCCGTGTCCGACCGTCCTCCACGACGGTCTGCCTCACCGTCTGCCCGTGCGCCGCGACAGGCAGCGCAAGCGCCAGCAGCATCGCCGCGGCTTTCATCAACGCCCGTTTCATGTGGTTTCCTCCTTTGCCTCGCTGCTTTTTTCTGCCAACCATAGAAACGAGCGGACAGATGTAAACCTTCCCCTTTTCGCGTTTTTCTTGACAATTTCCGCCATACCTGCTAGGCTTGTGCACAGCGTATCAAGCTTACAAAGGAGATGATTCCCATTCTGGAGATCATCACGTCCGTCAACCAGGCCGTCAACAACTTCGTGTGGGGCCTTCCGGCCATGGTCTGCATTTTGGGGGTGGGGCTGTATCTGAGCCTGCGCACCCGGTTTTTCCAGATCCGGCGCTTTCCCATGGCCATTCGGGCCACGCTGGGGCGCATGTTCCAGAAAAAGACGGCGCAGGACGGCGCCATGACCCCCTTCCAGGCCGTGTGCACGGCGCTGGCGGCGACGGTGGGCACGGGCAACATCGCGGGCGTAGCCGGCGCCATCGCCATCGGCGGGCCGGGCGCGGTGTTCTGGATGTGGATCAGCGCCTTGCTTGGCATGTGCACCAAGTTTGCGGAAGTCACCCTGGCGGTCCATTTCCGCGAGCGCAACGCGCAGGGCGACTATGTGGGCGGCCCCATGTACTACATCAAAAACGGCCTGAGCCCCCGCTGGCGCTTTCTGGCGGTGCTCTATTCCGTCTTTGGCGTCTTCACGGTGTTTGGCACCGGCAACGCCACCCAGGTCAACACCATCACCGCCTCCATCAACGCGGCGCTGGACAGCTACGGCCTGCTCCCGGCGGACGCGGTCACACTGTGCCGGTGGCTGATCGGCGTCGCCATCGCACTGATCCTTCTGCTGGTGCTGCTGGGCGGCATCAAGCGCATCGGGCGCGTGACGGAAAAGCTGGTGCCCTTCATGGCGCTGCTCTATGTGGGGCTGGCGCTGGGCGTGGTGGCGCTCAATCTGGGGCGCGTGCCCGCGGTGCTGGGCGCCATCGTCACCGGCGCCTTCCAGCCCATGGCCGTCACCGGCGGCGTGGTGGGGAGCTTTTTCACCAGCATGCAAAAGGGCGTGGCGCGCGGCATCTTCTCCAACGAGGCGGGCCTTGGCACGGGCTCCATCGCCCACGCCTGTGCGGACACCCAGGAGCCGGTGCGGCAGGGGCTGTTTGGCATCTTTGAGGTCTTTGCCGACACCATCGTCATCTGCACCCTGACCGCGTTGGTCATCTTGCTCAGCGGCGTCCCGGTGAGCTACGGCCAGGCGGCAGGCGCGGAGCTGACCATCAGCGGCTTTGTCTCCAGCTACGGAAGATGGGTGAGCATCTTCACCGCTGTGGCCATGTGCTGCTTCGCCTTCTCCACCATCATCGGCTGGGGGCTCTACGGCGCGCGGTGCGTGGAGTTTCTCTTCTCCTCCCGCGCCATCACGCCCTTCATGATCGTCTATTCGATGGTCGCCATCCTGGGCGCCACGGTGGATCTGGGGCTTTTGTGGAGCATCGCGGAGACCTTCAACGGCCTGATGTCCATTCCCAACCTGATCGCGCTGTTTTTGCTCTCCGGCACGCTGCTCCGCCTCACGCGCGGAGCCTGGGAGGCGCGGCGGCGCCCCTGAATCCACACGACAGAGCACAGGAAGCGGCCTGCGCGCCCCGGCGCGCAGGCCGCTTTGTCATGCCGCTCCCAGAGCCGTCAAAGCAAGTCCCTGCACCATTTCCAGAATCAAATGTATAACATTCTACTTTTTTTTTGCTTATTTTTTATACATATTACTTTACAATTCAAAAAACTTAATGTATAATGTGTACAAATTTATGAGGAATCGTATCCTCAACAAACAAAATAAGGAGGACTACTGTTATGAAGAAAGCCGTCGCATTGTTCCTGACGCTCCTGCTGTTGCTCTCCGCTTCGAGCTTCGCGCTCGCCGAGGACATCACCCTCGACGTGATCATCTGCCAGTATGGTCCCAACACCAGCGACTGGTTCACCGGCACCGGCATGGACGGCACCAGCTTCGTCAAAAAGTTTGAAGAGGCCAACCCCGGCATCAAGCTCAATCTGGAGGTCGTCTCCTGGAACGATGTGTACACCGTCGTTTCCACCCGCATCTCCAACAGCAATCCGCCCGACATCCTCAACATCGACGTATTTGCCAACTATGCCTCCGAGGGGCTGCTCATGCCCGTGACGGACTACTGCCCGGAGGAGCTCTACGACGACTTCTTCCCCGCCTTCATGCAGAACTCCGTGGTTGACGGCGTCGTGTACGCCGTGCCCGACCTGGCCAGCGCCCGCGCCCTGTTCTACAACGTGGACATGTTCGAGGAAGTGGGCATCGAGGTGCCGCAGACCTGGGCCGAGCTGGAAGACGCCTGCCAGGCCATTCTGGACTTCTACGGCGGCGATGTGTACCCCTTCGGCATGGACATGACCACCGACGAAGGCCAGGCCAACTTCGCCTACTTTGCCTGGGGCAACAACGGCGGCTTCGTGGATGCGGATGACAACTGGACCATCAACAGCGATGAGAACGTCGAGGCCATCGAGTTCGTCCTGGGCATGGTCGACAAGGGCTACACCAACCCCAACCCCGCCACCCAGACCCGCTATGACCTTCAGGATATGTTTGGCGCGGGCAAGCTGGCTATGGTCATCGCCCCCAACTCCGTGCCCACCTACCTGACCGACAAGGGCTACACCGACATCAACTATGCCACCGCGGGCCTGCCCCACAACGAGGGCGCGACCGGCTCCAGCGTGGGCATCATGGACCGCATCATGGCCTTCAAGGATGACAGCGCGCCCGATCAGGCCGCCCGCAACGAGGCCATCGGCAAGTTCCTCACCTTCTTCTACGATCCCGACAACTACGTGGGCTGGGTCAGCATGGAAGGCTTCCTGCCCGCGGTGAACTCCGCCGTCGGCGCGCTGATCGAGGCGGACCCCTCCTTTGAATCCTGGCTGGACGTGCTCAACACCTCCAAGTTCTATCCCAGCCACAAGGCGGAATGGGACCAGGTGAAGCTCGGCGTGATCAACGTGCAGCAGAACGCGCTCACCGGCGGCGACGTCAAGACGCTGCTGGACGGTCTGCAGGCGGAGCTGACGAAGTAAGCAGTCTCCCGCAGGGGCCGGTGCAAAACCGGCCCCTTTTCCATAGCGATTCTCCAACAGGGAGGAAGTGCAATGAATTCCATATTGGTCCGGCACAAATGGGAACCCTACCTGTGGATTCTGCCCAGCCTTCTGCTGATGGCGGTCTTTGTGGTGTTTCCCATTGGCATCGTGTTCAAGATCGCTTTCAGCGAGGTGTCCAAGTCCGGCGTGGTGGGCGCCTTCAACGGGCTGGCAAATTTCCGCGCCGCCGTCAATGAACCCGCCTTTGGCACCGTCATGAGCAACACCTTCTACTGGGTGGTTTCCGTGGTGGGCATCAGCACGCTGCTGGGCTTCATTGCCGCCATGGTCCTCAACCAGTCCTTCCATGGCCGCAAGCTGGCCCGCTCCATCCTGGTGTTTCCCTGGGCGGCGGCGCTGGTCATCCAGGCCAGCATCTGGAACTACATCATCAAATTTGAGTACGGCAACCTCAACAATATTCTGCTCAATCTTGGCATTCTTCGGGACGCCGTCAACTGGCGTACCTCCTATCAAATCGAGTTTATCTGGGAATGTGGCGTGGGTATCTTCGTCACCATCCCGTTTGTCACCTTCTGCGTGCTCAGCGGCCTTCAGTCCATTGACGCCGCCTATTATGAAGCCGCCACGGTGGACGGCGCGGGCTTCTGGAAGAAGCTGAGCACCATCACCGTGCCCCTGGTCAAGCCGTCGCTTACCGTCAGCACGGTGCTCAATATCATCTATGTATTCAATTCCTTCCCCATCATCTATACCATCACCAAGGGCGCGCCTGCCAACAAGACCGATACGCTGGTCACCTATCTGTATATGCTGGCCTTCTATGACCAGAAAAAAGGGCAGGCAACGGCGCTTTCCGTGATCGGCTTCCTGATTCTGTGCGCGGCCGCGGGCCTGTACATGACGATCACCATGCGAAAGGAGGATGAGCTATGACCCGTTCTCCCGCCGCAAAACGCAATCTCCACGCCCTGTGGCTGTGCGCCGCGGCGCTGCTTGTGGCCGTCGTTTTGACATTCCTCCCTGCGCTGGAGTTTTCCACAGTGGTGTTCACCAAGCGTTCGGGCAATACCTTTGTGGGCGACGAGCGCTACCTGGAGGCCCGCGCCGAAGCCGAAGCCGCCGCCGCGGCGTTTGAGGGCGCGGCGATTCATGAAACCGTCATCGAACGCGTAAATTCCAAGGGCGAAACCACCTCCATGGTCACCTTTGACGTCAAGGAAAGCACGCGCATGACCATCTGGCAGCTTCTGGCGTCCATCGGTGGCTTTTCCCTGAGCAGCGTGCACACGGCGCACGCATTTGCGCTGTGCGTGCTTTTGGCCGTTGTGCTGGGCGCGCTGAGCCTGCGCGGACAGCTGGCCTGCGAGCACCGCCACCTGCCGCGTTCCACGCGCGTGCTGCGCACCTGCGCGGCATGGCTTGGGCTGGCCGCGATGCTGTGCGTGCCCCTGTTTGGCATGTCGTGCAACTACAACTTCACCAGGCAGGTGTCCCTCTATCTGACCGAGCATGCGGAGCTGAGCGGCCAGGCGGTGCCCGCGCTGGAACGCCTGCTTTACAGCGCCGCGCCGGCCGGAGAGCTGGAGGCGCTGCTGGATGGCATGACCATGACCACGCTGTGGCCGCTATGGGCGCTGCTGCCGGTGCTGTTTGTCTTTCTGCTGGGGCTGATTCTGCTTTGCAAGGGGGAGATCAAGCCCACGCTGGCGCGCGGCGGTCTATATGCGTTCGTGATCGTGCTGTGCGTGGTGATTCTCTATCCGTTCTTTGTCATGCTGATCACCGCCTTCCGCAGCAACGCCGAAACCACCGACATGTACTTCCTGCACATCCTGCCGACCACCTGGGTATGGAGCAACATCAGCGACATCGTCGCCAGAGGCGTGCCCCGCTTCCTGCTTAATTCCATCCTGCTGTCCACGGGCGCGACGGCCATCGCCCTGGTGTGCGGCATCCCCGCCGCCTACGCCATGGCGCGCATGCAGTTCAGGGGCAAAAAGTCCTTCCTGGGCTTTGTCATCATGAGTCAGATGTTCGCGCCGGTGGTGCTGCTGGTGGGCATCACACAGCTGATGAACACGCTGCGCCTGAACGATACCATCCTGGGGCTGATGTTCATCAACGCGGCGTTCAATCAGGCGTTCGCCATCTGGCTGCTGCGGGGCACCTTCGTTTCGATTTCCTCGGAAATGGAACAGGCCGCCTGCATCGACGGGTGCAACAGCGTCAGCGCCCTCATCCGCATCCTTCTGCCCATGGCGGCGCCCGGCATCGTAACCACGCTGATTTTCGTATTCATCAACGCGTGGAACGAGTACACCATCTCCACCGTGCTCATCTCCACCCCCACCAACAAGCCCATCACCGTAGGCATTACGCAGTTCAGTTCCTTCAACATGATCGAGTGGCAGTACCTGTTTGCCTCCGCGCTGCTGGCGACCATCCCGGTGGTCATCCTGTTCATGCTCATCGAAAAGCATCTCGTCAGCGGCCTGACCTCCGGCGGTGTGAAGGGCTAAGTTTCTCTGCCTCCTTGCGGATTTAGGGCTTGCTTTTTCCATAGGATAATGCTAATATAATATGTCGATATTCGCCAAGGAGGGAACCCCTGATGACCGTGCTTCACTGGATTGTTGGCATCCTGCTTTTGATATCTGCCCTTGTGATGATTGTGACCGTGCTTTTGCAAAGCAGCGAGCGCAGCGGCCTGGGCGCCATCAGCGGCGCGGCCGAAACCTTTTTCGGCAAGAACAAGGCCAAGGGCATGGACGCCAAGCTGGCGCTGATTACCAAGATCTGCGCGATCGTGTTTGTGGTGCTGTCCATTGTGATGATGTTTTTGGGCTGATGCCTTAAAGCGCGCAAAAGGCGGTCCCCTGACGGGGGCCGCCTTTTGCGCGTCCTTGGGATTACGCCGTCAAAAGCCTCAGCAGCAGCACATAAACCGCCGTGCCGCCCGCAATGCTCAAAAGCGCGTTGTGCTTTGCCCGGTGCAGCACATAGATCACCACCAGCGCCACAATTTCGGGGATGGCGTGGGTGGGGCCCAGCACGTCCGTCCCCTTGAGGCAGTAAACCACCAGCAGGCCCATCATGGCCGGGGGCAGCGCCTGCCCCAGAAAGGCCACCACGCGCGGAACGCCCTTGCTCTCCGGGAACAGCCAGAAGGGCAAGAAGCGCGTGATCACCGTACCCGCCGCCACGGCGAGAATCATCGCCATCGTTTCCAG
The DNA here is from genome assembly GCA_944333375.1 of uncultured Eubacteriales bacterium. Next base: position 10,190 of record CALVKX010000012.1, on the reverse strand, counting down.
GGGCGTCATCACCTGCATAGCCTGTCCCTCCCCAGCAAAAGCGCCGCCAGAATAACCCCCATCGCAGGGATGATAAAGCTGCTCTGGCCAAACGCGGCCAGGCACGCCGCCGCCGCCCCCAGCCCGATGAGCGCGGAGGGACGGTCCTCCCGCCGGTCCCACTTGTCCAGGAACAGCACGAAGATCAGCGCCGTGAGCACGAAATCCAGGCCGGTCAGGTCCGCGTGGAGCATGCCGCCGATCAGCCCGCCCACAAAGGAAGCCGCGACCCAGTAAAGGTAGTCCAGCAGCGACACGGCCAGGTAGAAATCCTTGGCGGGAACGCCCGCGGGCGGCTCCGTAGCGCAGTTGATGGAAAAGGTCTCGTCGCACAGGAGGAACACCAGCGCATTTCGCGCACGGCCCATTCCCCGGTAGCGGGGCAGCATGCTCAGGCCGTAGAACAGGTGTCGGGCGTTGACCATCAGGCTCATCAGGAACGCCTGAATCGGGTCAAACGCCGCCGTGAGCAGCGAGATGGCCACGTACTGCATGCTGCCGCCGAAAGCCAGCGCGCTCATCAAAAGCGACCACAGCGCGCCGTAGCCCTTGGAGGCCATCAGCACGCCATAGGTCAGCCCCAGGCAGCAAAAGCCCATCAGCACGGGCAGCGTATGGGGAAAGGCAGCCCGGACCGCGACTGCGGCGCGCTTGGCGGGGCTTGCCGCCGTATTGCCCGAAGGTTGCATCGCTTCATTCGCTCCTTTTGCAGAAAAATGCCCGCGCCCCGTGAGGGCGCGGGCGCGGCATGCCGGCGGCCCGCCGGCTTATTTCACGTAGCTCTGGCCGTAAATGAATTCCTGCATGGCTTCCAGCGTCGTCTTCATGCGCTTTTCGCTGATGTAGACCAGGCTCTCGCCGTTGAACTCGCGGTAGCCGTACTGTTTTTCCATGGGGATGCCGAACTGGCCCACCACCTCGCCGCCGGAGGCAAGGTTTTGCATCGCGCTCCCGGAGAGCACCGTCATGCCCAAAGACAGCAGCTCGTCGGCGGTCAGGTTGGTCTTTCCGTAGGGCAGGGCCGTCTCGATGAGGTTGATGAACCCGGAGAGATCCATGCCCTCCATGACCTTCTCAAGCAGCGCCTCCAGAAGCTTGCGCTGGCGCTCGTTGCGGTTGAGATCATTCTGGCCCTGCAGGTTGCGGATGCGGCCGTAGGTGACGGCCTCCATGCCGTCCAGATGCTGAACGCCGTCGGTCTCCTCCAGCCTGTCGCGCTCCACGTCGTCCATGGGCTCCTTGACGTGCAGCTCGTAGTTGATGGCCTTGGCCTCGCCCTTGGTCAGCTCCATGTCCACGCCGCCGAGGGCCTCAATGATATCGGCCAGGCCGTGGATGTTGACGACCACATACCGCTCGATGTTCATCTGGAAGTTGCGGTTGACGGTCTTCATGGCCAGCTCGGCGCCCTTGGCGATGTCGCCGTCCTTGCTGCCGAACTTGAAGGCGGTGTTGAGACGCTTCTTGCTCTTGTAGCCGGGCACCTCCACGGCCGTGTCGCGGGCGATGGAGGTCAGCTTCACCGAGCCGTCCTGCGTGTTGATGGAGCAGATGATGTTGGCGTCGGCGCGTCCGCTGACCAGCTCCACGCTGCGGTTGTCCACGCCCAGCAGGAGGATGTTGACCACGTGATCCGGCAGGTCCTCGTTGGGCTCGAGGTTGGACAGGTCCACCTCCGAGTTCATCGTGGTGTCCTCCAGCATGGAGGCCATTTCCTCCATCAGCGCCTCTTCCTCAGGGGTCAGCTCGGCGGCGTTTTCCGCCGTGGCATCGCCGGCGCCCTCCACGGCCCACGCCTGCCACTGGGCCAGCTCCTCCGGCGTAAGCGGCTCGGGTTCAAAGTTTTCCAGACCGTCCTCGGCCAGCGCGCCGCCCCAGAGCATCACCGCGCAAAGGCACAGTGCCGCGGCACGCTTAAATACAGAAGTCCCTTTCATGGGATCAGCCTCCTCACCAGGATTCTTGAGCCTGCTCGCGCAGCCCGTAAAGGCCGCTCTTGGTCAGCTCTGTGGTCAGATACGGCCGGGTGCGCATCAGCGCGCGGAACATCGCCCGGCTGGATTCGGATGAAGTATAGGGCACGACAGCCGTCGTGTCAAGCGCAATTTCGCCCCCGTCATAGCGCAGCAGCGTGGTCGAGCGCTGACGGATATGCTCGTTGAGCATCTCCAGCGTCAGGTCCAGCAGTTCCTCGTCGGCCTCAGCCTCGCCCTTGGCGGCCGCCACGGCGGCCTGCATCCGTGCCTGCTCCTCCGAGGCGCCCCCGCTTACGGGACGGCCCTTGACGGTTTCGGTCACCTCGCCGCCGTCCGCGGGCGTCAGATCGTCCTCCAGCAGGGCGCTGGCGTCAAAGAGGACGCTGGCGTTGCGGAGAACCGGGGCGATGTCCACGCGTTGCGAGCCGCTGCTGATCTTCACGCTCACGCGCATGAGCTTCTCGCCAAGGCGCGCGGCGTCTCCGGCCGCGGACTCGCTGGGGGCGAGCTGGGTATTGACGGTCACGGGCTCCAGGTCGATCTGAAAGCGCGTGGCGCTGGATTTGGCGATGCCCTCCTGCTTCATCAGCGCGGCCACGCCCTCGCCGCTTCTGAGTTCCTCCAGATCCACAAGCACCATCACGCCGTCCAGGCCGAAGGCGATGTAATCCACGTTCTGCCGCCCGAGGTTGTTGAGCATGCTGTAGGTAATGGTGAGCCTGCGCCCCCGGACCAGGCGGTTCCCGTCCAGGTCCGTGGCATAGCCGCCGTCGGCGTTGAGCTCGGGCTCGGTGTTGAGGATGAGCAGCGCGGAATCATATCCGCCGCGCAGGCGCAGGGTGGGCGTGGCGGGCCGCTCCCGCCCGTCGATGAGGTCGGTGACGGGCATCCCGTAGTAGGTGTCTCCCACCTTGAGCACGTCGATGGTCCGAATCTGGGTGCGCAGGATCTTGCCGCTGGAAAAATGCAGCTCGTCATAAACAGGGTCAATGCGCGCCAGCGGATCATAGGGCAGGTAGTGATGGATGTTCCAGTCGATGAAGAACAGGGGGCTGTCGGGCGCGATGACCAGCTCGTAATACTCCGGCGCGGACAGCGAGCCCGGAAGGTAGGCATAGTTGCCGTAGGTTTCGCCTTTGACGCGGGAAAGCGCCCCCGTCACCTCGTCGCCCTCCAGCATGACGCTCTCGTCATAGGTGTAGAAGAAATCCGGGTCGTCCTCTCCCTTTTGCTTGCTGGCCTCCTCGGGATAGATCAGGACCACGATGGGCTTGATGGTCATCTTCACATCATAGCTGCCGGGCAGATACTGCGTATCGCCGGCGGGGACCGTCACGCGCGCGATGTAGTCGCCCACCTTGACGGGCGCGTGCTCCATGAGCTCGCCGTCCTGAAAATAGCTGACCGTCGCGCTCTGGGGATAGAGCTTGGTGCTGAGGCGGAAAGCCTTGCCCGTATAGGTGCGTTCCTGGTCGGCGATGACGAGCTTCTGGCGCTCCTCCTTGACGGTGAACACCGTCTTTTCGCTGAAGGCAAAGGCTGAAGCGGTATCGGCGGAAAGGACCGCCCCGGCCTGGACGCAGGCGAAGGCGCGGAAGGTGACGACGTCGCCGTCCCTGAGGCCGGGGATGGTACATTCGCCGCCGCGCAGAAGCGCAACGCCGGCGCTGGGCACCCAGGTGTCCGGCATCTCCTCCTCCTTATTGGAGACGATGTACTGCACGCCCAGGGTATTGCCGGTATCGGTATCAAAGGTGATGGAGCCAAAGGCGGTGGCCTTGAGGTTGGTGATTTTGGGCAGAGCGTCGGGGCTGGCCGCGCCGTTGTTGATGATGGCGGCATAGGTGTCCCCGTCGCTGAGCACCACCACATCCGTTCCGCTCAGCGCCTTGGAGCGCCATAGCGTCACCCGGCCGTCCCTGCCGGTCGTGGTGCTGAACGGCTCCGCGCTTCCCAGCTTGAGAACGATCCGCGCGCGGGACATGGGGTTGTTCTGGTCGTCCGTCACGGCGATCACGGTGGGCTTTGCCGCGCTGCCGGGCAGCGCGGAGCCGCTGGAGAGGCTGAGGTTGGTGTTCTCGCTCACGCTGACCGCGCCGCCGCCGGAGGCGCTGGCCGCATCCAGCGCGCCCGTGCCGCTCACCGACAAGCTGGCGCCGTCTCCCACCACCAGCGTGCCCACGGCGTTGGCGCCCTGGAGCGCAAGCGTGACCGAGGCGCCCGCGCCGATGCGCATCTCGCCGCTGGTGAAGGCGCCCGCCAGGGTGAGCTTGACGCTCACGCCGTCCGCCACAAGGATTCGGCCGGACGTTCCGCCCTCGCTGACCAGGCGGTAGTTCCCGCCCCGGTCAAACGTCACGTCCTGCGCCCCGAGCGTAACCGCTGCGCCCTCCTCGTCCTCCACGGCAGTCAGAAGCAGCCTGCCGTCCCGGATCACGCCCTGATAGTGATAGCCGTCCTCAGGCGCGGGCAGGGGCGCGTAGACCGTATGAAGGTCCCCCTCAAAATACAGCGCCGGCACGCCGCCGCCCTCATACTCGGCGGTCAGCGCCGCCTGCATCTCGCCGCCCGACACCTCGGCGCGCCGCCATGCCGAGGGCGCGTCGCCCGCCGCGGCGCAGATCATGACCGTCCCCTGCGCCGCAAGCGACGGAGCGGAGAGCGTTTTGACATACAGCCGGCCCGTGCCGGAAACGGCATACGGGCCTGACAGGGTATCGATGTGGTTTTCGCCGCTCACGAACAGGGTCCCCCCGCCGCCCTGAAAGACGGGCGCGGAGGTTTCCGTTCCCACGCCCGCAAGGGTGAAGGAGGCGCCCGGCGCTCCGTTGAGCACGCGGTTCTGAACCGAGGGATCCGAGCTGTACAGGGCGTAGTTTCTGGCCTCCTGCGCCTGAAACTCCCCCTGCGCGCTCAGATCCACCTCATCATCCTCCTGCGGCGGTTCCTCCAGGGAGCTGACCTCCAGCGTATTGCCGTTCATCCGTCCCCAGTAGGCGCCGCCTTCGCCAAGCGGCGGCAGCCACAGCGTCGCCTCTCCGTCAGACCCCACCGTCACGTAGCTCCAGAACTCCCCGTCCACCGTCACCCGTTCCGCGCCCGGCGCCTCGAAGACAACCGGCTTTCGCCCGTTGCTGCTCACGGCGCTGGCGGGCAGGCGAACATTGCCGCGCTCCACGGTCAAAACGCCGAAGTTGAGGTTGTTGGCCACCGTCAGGCGCCCCGATCCACTCAGCTTGACGGAGGCATCCGGCGCGGCGAGGGTCTGGATGGTGTTGAATCCCTGGAACCCCACCGTGACCACCGATTTTTCCGACACCCGGAGCGTCAGAAGCTGCACCCCGTCAAGCTCGATGGAAAGCGCCATGTTGTCGCGGATGTAAAGCGTCGCGTTTTCGCCGCCGCCGGTCAGGCGGTAACTGCCGCTGCGGTAGAGGATGTTTTCCCCGTCCACGAGTTCGACCTCAATGGGCTCGGTGGCCGCAAGCGTCATGATCCCGTCGCCCGCGGTCATGCTCACCTCCATCAGCCACTGGCCCAGCCCGCACAGGGGTACCACGTCGCCCGCCTGGTTGACGCCGATGTGGCGGCATCCCTCCACCGTGCATTTGGGGGCCCGCTCGCAGTGCTCGTTCATGTGATCGCACTGGCTTTCGTCCCATGTGTCCGTCACAGCGGGCGCCGAGGGAACGGGCTCCACGGGAGGCGTTCCTCCCTCCGGCGCGGGCGTCTCGCTCGGCACGGGTACTTCGCTTGGCACGGGCGTCTCGCTTGGCACGGGCGTCTCGCTGGGCACAGGCGTCTCGCTGGGCACAGGCGTCTCGCTCGGCGCGGGCGTCTCGCTGGGCACAGGCGTCTCGCTCGGCGCGGGCGTCTCGCTGGGCACGGGCGTCTCGCTCGGCACGGGCGTCTCGCTGGGCACAGGCGTCTCGCTCGGCACGGGCGTCTCGCTCGGCACGGGCGTCTCGCTCGGCACGGGCGTCTCATTCGTTTCCGGCCCCGACGGAATTTCAGGCGTTTCCGTCGCCGGCGCCTCCTCCGTCGGGGGGACGGCGGTTTCATTCCCCGCCGCATCCGCCGTCTCCGCAGGGATCATGGTCGGCGTGGGCAGCGGCTGGGCCGTATCCTCCGCCAGGGCTGTCAACAACGGCGCAACCATAAGCAAAACGCAAAGGCACGCACAGGCGCCGCGCATACGCCGATTCAAAACAGACCGCATGCTGAACCTCCTTGCCAAAAAGCGTTGGGTAGGAGCGGAAAAACACTCCGCCGACATAGAACGATTTGCCATGGAACCGTCATCCATGTTTTCGACAAAAATTTCACATTTGCCAGCGGCTGAGATCCCTCCGCTGGAGAAGCTTGACCATGGGAACTCCCAGCAGATAGCATACGGCCGCCTCGCCCAGCCCCACGGTGAGCATGTTCATCCACAGCAGGTCAATGCCGTATGCATAGGTCAGCACCAGTCCGACAATCACCGCGTTGCACAAAACCGGCGGCAGGGCCCGCTTCCACAGGCTGCCCTTCATGCGCCGGGTCATAAGCGCTGCGATCAAAGTCGCGAGGGTCCCGAAGATCACATCATAGACGGTCGCGCCCATGGGATTGAACAGATTGCTGATGAGACACCCCAGCGCAAGCCCCGGCACCGCCTGCGGAAAAAGCGCGGGCAGAAGCGTCATGGCCTCGGAAATACGAAACTGTACGGCGCCGTAGCTGATGGGCTGAAAGGCCAGGGTAAGCGCTGCGTAGAGCGCCGCGATGAGCGCCGAGAGGCAGAGGTTGCGGGTGTTCCAGCGGGAAAAAAAGCTGTGCATGTTCGATTCCTCCTGTAATAGGGCCTGTTGCCAGCAACACGCCGTTGTCAAGTATAGCACAGCTTTCTTCCCTTGTCGACCGGCGCATAGCGCGCCTGGAAACGGCGCATACTGTGGGCATCAACATGGGGGGGGAGGTGAGCGAAATGTCGTTTCCCAACAAAAACCAGAGCATCCATTGCGATGTAACCAGCTGCAGGCATCACACCAAGGACGGCATGTGCGAGCTGGACGCCATCAAGGTGGCGCCCCGCTGTGACTGCCATTCGGGCACCTGTGACGAGAGCGAGTGTTCCAGCTACCACGCCCGCTAAAGGCTCATGGATGCGCCATGCGGAGAGGGAAGGTCCCCTCTCCGCTTCTTAGCTTGTGGAATTAGTCCACGGTGATGCCCGTCAGCGCTTTCCAAGCCTTTCGGATGGCATTTTGATTCTGTACGCCGTAATCCGGGTCGTTTTTCATGCACTCGTCCATGTCGCGCAGGAAGTGCACACAGTTTTGTCCGTCGAAATTGTTGTTGGAAATCGTCTGGCTCCCGTGCGCCACGTTGTGGGTGGAGGCGATGGACCAGCGTCCGTCCGGAAGCTTGATGTAGACGACCTTGGGACCCCAGCTCTCCTTGTTGCCAAAGGCCTTGAACATCGCCTCCGTATCGGCGGCGGTGAGGGGCTCCACGTCGGCATGGTTGCCCCGGCTCATGATTCTCAGCGTCCAGCTGATGCCGTTTTCCGGGTCATAGGCGATAAGGTTCTGTCCGTTTTTGAGGGTGGGCTTGACGTCGTTGAACCAGTGAAGGAGCTGGATGGTCGCGCCGTTGGGGGCCACGGTCGTGCCCGTGCCGCCCGAGGAGGAGCCCGAAGAGGAGGACCCCGAGGACGAGCTGTCGGAGGAGGCATCGTATCGCTTGGCGCTGCCGCTGTAGAGCACCGTCTGCGTCTTGGCGCCCGCTATGCCGTCGTCGTCCAGACCATTTTGCCTCTGGAATGCGATGACCGCCGCCACGGTGATGGGGCCATAGGTGCCGTCGGCGCTTACGTTATATCCCAGATCCTTGAGGGCCTTCTGGAGATTTTTCACCTCCGTGCCGGTATCGCCCGAGCGCAGCTTGACAAAGGTACCCGTCGTGCCGGAGGAGCTGGAAGACCCGGAGGAGCCGGCCGCTACGGCCGAGCTGGAAAACAGCGCGGCATAGGTGCTCTGGCCGGTCAGTCCATCCACCTTGAGTCCGTTGTTTTTCTGAAAGGCCGTGGCCGCGGCGATGGAGCCGCTGCCGTAGACGCCGTCAATGCTGCCGGTATAGTAGCCCAGCTCCTTGAGCCGGGTCTGGACCGTTACCACGTCGCTGCCCGTATAGCCCCGGCGCAGCGTGCGCGTGAGGCCCGACGAACCGGAAGAGGAACCGGAGGACGAGCCGGAAGATCCATCCGCCTTGGCGTAAAGAAGCTCCTGCGTCTTTTCACCTGCAAGGCCGTCGGCCTCCAGACCGTTATCTTTCTGAAAGGAGATGACCGCGCGCTGCGTGCCCGCGCCAAAGCGTCCGTCCACGCCGTTGGTGTCGTAGCCCAGCTTCACCAGCGCGGTTTGCAGCTTTGTCACCCGATCCCCGCTGTCGCCATATTTAAGGGTGTTGGGATTGGTGGTCACAGGCGTGGAAATGGAGCCAGAGGACCCATCCGTCTCCCCATAGAGCATCGTAAGGGTCTTTGTGCCCGCCTTGCCGTCCACTTCAAGGCCTCTGGCCTTCTGATAGGCCTTGACGGCCGACTCCGTACCGCGGCCGAACTTGCCGTCCGTGCCGTTTGGGTTGAAGCCCAGCTCCAGAAGCGCCTTTTGCAGCTTGAGCACATCCGAGCCGCGCGAGCCAAACTCCAGCGTGCTGTATTTGGTGGCAGCCAGCGACTGAGGCGCGGCCAGCAGCGTCAGGATCAGCGCAAGCGCGAGCGTTCTGAGGCACAGCGTGCGCATGGAAGCTTTCATCGTCAGGTTCCTCCTTGGAATTCAGCGGTGTCGGAAAAATCCGCCTGGGCGGACCGCGTTTCAAGTATAACAAAGGATTTCCAAAAAGTAAATGCTATATTACGATTTTGTTACGAAAAAGTCGTATTTCTGTGTCCTGATTTCAAAGTTCTGAAGCAGATTTGATGCATGAAAATGGTAGACTGAATCGTTGGGATCAGTGGATGGGTGCCTCCAGCACCCTCCGTCAAAGGAGTACCTTCAATGAAGAAACGTGTGTGGATCTGTCTGGCGCTGTGTGCGCTCCTGGCATGGACGGCCATTCCCGCCCTGGCGGAGAACTGTTTCACCATCGACGTGGACACGCTGGACATGGACAGTCTTAACAGCGACGACTATGTGGCGCAGTATCTCTCGGCGAGCGCCCAGGGCGTGCGGGTGAAAAAATACATCAGCAATTCCAGCGAACTGGCCGCGCCCGTGCGGCTCACGCTGGTGCAGATGGACTCGCAGACGCTGCTGTTTGACAAGGATTACGGCTACCAGAGCGGCACGTTTGACAGCGGTGTGATCTATCTGCCCTATGTCGCCGACCGCACCATCCCCTACCTGGTGACCCTGACCGTCGGGGATTACGTCTACGCCATGCCCTTTATGCACCTGCAGGCGCGCCTGGTGGGCAACAACGCCTGTACCTGCGGCGTTCGCCTCAACGATCTGTCCGTGGCCTTCTACGGCGACTGGATGATGGGCACCATGGTGGATCTCAATTCGCTGGCCGCCCAGGGCAGCATGACGGTGGACCTGTGCGCCAGCAACCGCTACCTCATCGGCCAGGCCACCCTGTCCATGCAGGGCTCCTCGATGAGCGTTTCCCTTTCCTTCAGCAGCCAGGCCAACGTGACCGTGCAGAGCCAGAGCCTCTGGATCGTGACCAACTGCGCGGATTTCGCGGCCGGCATCCAGCCGCCTTCCCGCCAGGTGGGCGAGTGGGTGGATGTTTCGGGAGCGAGCAGCGCCCTGGTGGTCCTGTCCCTGCGGGTGGATTATGACCCCGCCGGCCTTCCCGGCTTTACCTATGATCTGTCCTCCTCCGGGCTGCAAAGCCAGCTTGCCCTCTGGGAGAGCAACCGGGCCGGCGGCGGACAGAGCGGCGAAGCCGCCGCGGACGGCATCTCCTTCCCCGAAAACGTCGGCTGGATCGACAACTCCGGCTGGGTGGACAACGGTGGCTGGGTCGATGATGGCTCGGGCTGGGTGGATGACGGCTCCGGCTGGGTTGATGATGGCTCGGGCTGGGTCGATGATAACTCGGGCTGGGTTGATGATAACTCGGGCTGGGTCGATAACGGCTCGGGCTGGGTCGATGATAATTCAGGCTGGGTCGACAGCGGCGGCT
>CALVKX010000011.1 GCA_944333375.1 uncultured Eubacteriales bacterium | reverse complement strand
GTACAAGGTCTGATTGACCGTGAAACCATCTTCGGAGAGGTCGCAGCAGCGCAGCGCGCACAATTCGGACACTCGCAGCCCTGTCCCAAGGATAAAGCGCACGGCCCGCCCGTAGGTGCTCATGGGCAGCACATCCAGCAGGGCCGCGCTTTCCCCTTCCGACAGAAAGGAAACCTCTTTCTGCTCTGCCTTGGGGAGCTTGACCGCGCTGGCGGGGTTGCGGCTGATAAGCTGGTTTTCCACGGCCTGCCCAAGCGCCCGCTTGAGGATGGACATGCCGCGCCGGATCGTGGCCGGGGAAAGCTCCGCCCGCTGACGGTTCACAAGGGCCTGTATGCTGTCCGTGCGCAGGGCTTGCAGTTTGATGGAGCCAAGGGCCGGGCAAAGCCGCCCGTCAATCGTGGCCCGGTAGGTGGCAAGCGTGGATGCTCTGGCCGTGTTTGGCGCGTACTCGCTTACCCATATGTGGAGCCAGTCTTTCACCAGCATGGCGGAGGGGCTGACGTATTCCCCGCGCTGCATGCTTGAGAGGGCAGCCCCCAGCCGCCTGACCGCCTCCGCCTCTGTTTTGGCCGTGCGGTTTACCTGCCGCCCGTCTGGCCCCGTGAAGGAATACCCGAAGCGCCCGTCGCTCCGGCGGTAGACGCTCCCGGTATTATTCGCCGCCCGCTTCTTTTTCGGCATCCGTGCCCGCCTCCTTCTCTGCTTCGCTCTCTTGAATGTTTTCAGCAAAACGCAAAACTTGGCTTACCATAACGTTTAGGCTTAATTGGTCTTTCATTTTTTTTGCGGCGTCTAATTCGTTTTGTGTAAGTTCTTTCCCTTTGTCATACATGAATATTTTTTGAACGGCACGGCCGATATTGCTGGTAAAAACTAGATTGTATTTTTCTATGAAGCTGTGTTCTTCTGGCTTAAGACTGTATAACTCGCTGCAAACCGTCAGCGTCCTGTAATCTGTTATATCCCGGAATAGCGACGCGCGAAATCTGCTTTCAAGCAAGCGATTGATAAGGCTTTGCGTATGTGGCTCCTGCATTAACGCCGCAAGCGCTTTTTCAGATAGCCCAGTTTTGGCACATATCTCTTTAGCTTCTAGGTCTTGGCTGCTTATATTGGTTCGCCCTGTCAAATAGTCAATCGTTACACCAAAATAGTTTGCGATAGCAACAACCGTTGACAACGGAGGCTGTACATTCCCGGCGAGATATTGAGCTATGCTCTGCCGCTTTACTCCAACAGCATCCGCAAGCCTTTGCTGCGTAACCTTAGGCGTAGAATTTTGCATGAGTTCATGGAGCCGTTCTCCAAAGATGTTATCGGGGCACATTTTTTTGTCCTCCAAATGTCCTTATTTTTTGCATATGATATATAATAGAAAATTAGGCTTGCATGTTATTCATGTTTGCCATATAATAAGTATAGCAACAAACGCTTGCTAATGTCAATAGAGGATAAGGAGGCCCACGAAATGAAAGTTGCACTTAGCATGAAAGAGGTAGCACAAGCCCTAGGAATTGCAGAGCATACCGTGCGGCGGCTGGTAAGGACTGGCGAGCTTCCCGCCATTCGTATCAGCGAGCGGCGAATTATCATCCCCGCAGAAGCCTTGAACAACTGGCTTTCTGCAAAAGCTGATGCAGACCGCTCTTGACGTGGCGGCGGCCTATGGCCTGCCCATTCGCCAGAAGGGCGGCAGGCATTGGGCGCGGTGCCCGATTCATGGCGAGAAAACCGCCTCGCTGTGCTTCTTCCCGGATGGGCGGTGGTACTGCTTCGGCTGTCACCAGCATGGCGACGCGGCGGACCTGTACGCGGCCCTGTATGGGGTGCCCCTTGGGCAGGCGTTGCGGGCTGTTCGTGGTGATTGCCATCAGCCCCAAAAACCAACCGCCGCAGAGCTTCGCCGAAGGGTGCAGGCATGGAAGGGGCAGCGCTGGGCGGAGGCATGCAGAGCCAAGCACGCAGGCCGGGCACTGATGGGCATTGCGGAAGCACTGGGCGGGAATGACGCGGCGTTCTGGCAGGGCGCAAAGATGGAAGCCGACGCGGAGGACGCCTTGCTCCTGCTGGAAAGCGCCACCCCCGCGCAACTCTTGAAACTTGCATCGGAGGACCTATGACGAATTATGAAGCGGAAGCCAAGGAATACGAAGCCCTGATGAATACCCCGGAAGCGCAAGCGGTCCTCCAAGCGGAGGAATGGCCGCCGCTTGCCTCTGTGCCTGTGCCCCCGGCATTTGACCCCGAATGGCTCCCCCAGGTGCCGCGGGATATGGCGGATGCAGTAACCCGCCTGCGTAAAAAGCGCATACCTTTCGGCATGCCTGCCTTGTGCGCTCTTGGCGCGTCCTCTGCCTGTGCGTGCGGGCGCGTGACAATTCAAATCAATCAGGGATGGGAGGAAGCCCCCCAGCTTTACCTTGCGGGGATTGCCCCTCCCGGCGCAGCCAAAAGCCCCGTTATGGAGGCCATGACGGGGCGCCTGATCGACTTGCAGGCGGACGAAAACAGGCGCAACCAAATGACAATCGCCCGCGAGCAGACAAGACTTGCGGTTCTGGAATCGGAGCGCGCAAAGGCCGTCAAAAAGAATCAGAGCGCCGAGGCCGAAGCCAAGGCGGAGGAGCTCGAGCGTTTCAAGCAGTCCATGCGTCACCCTGTTGCGCGATTCATTGAAGGCAACGTTACGTCGGAGGCCGTGCCCCAGCTTATGCTTGAGAACAAGGGCGTTTCTGTGATCGACGACGAAGGGACCCTTTTTGAAATGCTTGCAGGCGGGCGCTACTTCGACATCCCCGACACCAGCCCGTTTGTGAAAGGCTATGATGCGAGGCAGCCCCTTACATGCTACAGGAAGGGGACCGCCGTTGTTGTCAAAGAACCCGCCATGTCAATTCTTACTCTGGTGCAGCCCATTATCCGTGAAAACATCATGAAGGACCCGCGACTGATCGGAAACGGCTTTGCCGCCCGGTTTCTGTTCGCGGACTTCTGCATGGGCGGCGAGCTGGGCGCGGAAGAAGCCATCCCCGACAAGGTGCGCAGGGCTTACAATGACAGGCTCGAAGCCCTGTACAAGCTCCCTGACTGCACAATGACCCTGACCCCGGAAGCGTGGGCCGTGTTGGATGCGTGGGACGATGAACTGATCGAGCGGGGAGACACGGGCGGCGAGTGGGAGGCGGCGGCAAATGCCGGGCATCTTCGGAAGATGAAGGGCACAACAGCACGCATAGCCGCAAACATTCAACTATGGAAGGGCGGGGAGCGAGTTGACGCGGATTCGATGCGGTGCGCGGTTGAAATTGCCCGTTACTTCGTGTTGAACCTGCTTTGCATGTTTGGCGCACAGGTCACAATGACAGCAGGGGCAAAGCAGGCGCTTGATCTGCTATTGAAGAATGGGGCGTCCTCGCAGCGGGAGCGCGATGTCAAGGAAGCGCTTAGCCGGAGGAAGCTGTTCAAGCGCGCAAGCGGCCTTTACACGGCATCCCTTGACGAGCTGGAAAAGGGCGGCTATATCCGGCGCATGCAGAAAGCCACCAGCGGGCGGCCTGTGCGCTATATCGCCGTTCATCCTGACCTTTTGGCGCGAAAGGTGGTTGTTGACCTATGACCGTGTGGCAGGCAATGCATGCCCTTGAAGGGCTGGGCTACCGCTTCCGGGCAACTGGCGGAGGGGTGAAAGCGGAGGTGTGCGGGGATGCTCCCCCGGAAGCCTCCGCCCTGCTGGACATCGTACGCAGCGACCGGGAGGCGGCGCGGGCGTATGTTGTGGAACGGGAGGCGGGGACCGTGGTGCAGGATGACGGCTGCACCTTCTCCCTCTTTGACGCGCTGGCCATTGGGCAGGCGGTGCGGCGCGGGGAAGCGCGGCTCATTGGGAAGGTGATCTTTCACAGGCAGCCCATGACCGCCACAATACACTGTGAGGACCTGTCCGCCCTCCCTGTGTGGCGGGAAAGGCTCAAAAAGGCGCTGGAAACCCGCTTGCAGGCCATGGAGGGCAGCGGGTGGGAAAACATGCAGGCGAAGGACTACGCCCGTTTCTGCGAAAAATACGGGCAATATACAAGGCTTTTGGAGGTATATCACGATGAACAGCAAGCGCAAGGGCAACGGCGGGGAGCGTGAATTGCTCTCCATCCTGCAAGCCGTGGGGGTAGCGGTCAGGAACGACCAGCGGTATACCGGGGGCGTTGATAACCCGGATATTTCCTTCACCCTTGGCGGGAATCATTTTCATGTGGAGTGCAAGCGCGCAGAGCGCTTTAACGCATACGCAGCTATGGAACAGGCAGAACACGACGCAAACGGCCATGCGGTGCCCGTGGTCATGCACAGGCGCAACCGCTCGCCGTGGCTGTGCGTGATGAAGCTGTCCGACTGGTTGCGTATGACGCAGCACGAATAAAAAAAGGGGGAGAACATATGTTCAGCATCACAACGAATCGAGTACGGGACGCGGTAAAGGTGACAGAGGGAACGGAAAGCATGATCTTGCGGGTAGACTTTGACCCCATGGCCTTTGTAAGGGTGCTGGAAACAGCAAAGGCAAAGCTGGCCGCCGTGCGCTTTGCACAGGATGACAGCGCGCCCCAGGTCGTACAGGCGGCGCGGGACTTTGCCGCCGCGATCTTTGGCGGGGAGCAGGCCGGGCGGCTGCTGGACTTCTACGGCGGGCACGGCGCGCCCGTGATCTCCATTTGCTCCCGGTACTTGCGGGGGCGGCTGGTCAAAAAGGTCATCCGCGCGCAGAGGGCAAAACGATGAAGCTATACGAAAAGCCCGTTGACCGGGTAGAGTTTGAGGGGAAAACCTATCCCATTGACGCAGACTTCCGAAACGTTCTGCGAAGCCAAGACATCCTTGCGGACAATGCCTACTTGCCCTTTATTCGCGTGGAAAAGGCCCTCCGCTGCTTCACAGGCGCGCCCCTTCCCGATGATCGGAAAGGGCTGCTTGACGCTATTTTCCGGGCTGTTTTGAGGGACGAAAAGCTAAAAAGCGACGGCCCCGCGTCTCTTTCCTTTTCGGTTGACGCGGACCGAATCATTGCCGCCTTTTGGCAGGCATACGGGATTGACCTGACAAAAGAAAGGCTGCACTGGTGGGTTTTTGTTGCCCTGCTGGCCAACATTCCAGAGGACACGCGGCTCATGCAGGTGGTGAACCTAAGGCTCCGGCCGGTGCCCGCACCCACCAAGTACAACAAAGAGCAGCGCGCGGCGCTGCTGCGTGCCAAGGCCGCCGTTGCGCTCAAGCCTGATGTAACGCCGCAGCAGAGTGCAAACAATCTTGCATCCGCACTGATTGCCATGGCCGAGAAAATGAGGTGAGACAATGGCCGCTGACGGAAAGGTCGTATTTGAAATCGAGGCGGACAATACCCCGCTCAAGAAAACCGTAAACGAAACGGAAAGCTGGCTCAAGAAGCTGGACCTTGGGAACATCTTTGATTTTTCCATAGGCTCCATGCTGGCGGATGCTGTGCAGAATATCGGTAGCGCCATAAAGGACTTTGCCGCCGAGAGCGTGGGCCTCGCCTCCGACTTGCAGGAGGTCCAAAATGTCGTTGACGTGACCTTCGGAGACGACGCGCGGACCATCGAAACATGGTCCAAAAAGGCGAACAAGCAATTCGGCCTGACCGAGTTGCAGGCGAAGAAATACACGTCCACGCTGGGGGCCATGATGAAGTCCAGCGGCCTGACGGGCAAGGCAGTAACGGGAATGAGCACGGACCTTGCCGGGCTGGCGGCCGACATGGCGAGCTTTTACAACCTTGACTTTGAGACGGCTTTCGAGAAAATCCGAAGCGGCATATCGGGCGAGACGGAGCCGCTCAAGCAGCTGGGCATCAACATGAGCGTGGCCAACCTCGAAGCCTACGCGCTTTCACAGGGCATTGATACCGCCTATGAGAGCATGACGCAGGCCGAGCAGGTGACGCTTCGCTACAACTACCTGATGCAGGCAACCGCCGACGCGCAGGGCGACTTTGCCAGGACTTCCGACAGTCTGGCCAACTCCCAGCGCATTTTGTCCACAAATTTTGATACCCTCAAGGCCAACATTGGCGAGGCACTTCTGCCTGTGCTCAATTCGGCAGTGGGGGCAATCAATGACCTTTTTGCGGCCGTAACCCCGGAAGTTGACATCATGGGCACATTTGACCAGATAGAAGCGGACTATACAAGCGCCGTTGAGGAAATCAACAGCAAGGAGTTTACCGCGCTGGGCCTTGTGGACGAGCTGGAAAAGCTGCAAAGCAAGACCACCTTGACGGCGGACGAGCAAAACATCTGGAACGCCACTTTGCAAAAGCTGGTGGAAACCGTGCCGGAGCTGTCCGACCTTATTAACCTGCAAACCGGGGAACTGCTGGCAAGCACCGACGCGATCAGGGAGCAAACCGAGGCATGGGCCGAAAGCGCGGAAAATGACGCGCTTACAAAGGCCGTAGAGGCGAAGCGCACCGAGCTTGCCAACCTTCGCTATGATGTCGCAACGTCACAGGTGGAATATACCGCCTCATGGAAGAAATGGCGCGCCGCCGAGGATGAACGCCTCACCCTGTACAACGATCTGGCCGAAGCGGCGGGGAAAGAGAAAATCAGCATTGACCAGCTCATGGCGGGGCAATACGACCTCCGGGAGATTGAAGCCGGCCTTAACGGGCAGCGGCAAGACGATCTTCAAACGCTGGTGGCCATGACCCAGGAAAGCGAAAGCCTTAACGCGGAAACCGCCGCCCTCCGGGAAACCTTCGAGGCGCAGACCGCGAGCTATGAAGAAGGGGCCGCGCGCATGGAGGAAATCGAGGCGGCCTACTACGATACCGCCGACGCGCAAAGCGCGGCTGCATCGGCGGCGGAGCAAAACGCGGGGGCGCTGGAACAGGAACAGGCCGCCGTGCAGGGCCAACTTGAATTTTTGCAAAGCGGGGCCATTGAAGAAGCCCTCGAAGCCATGCAGGCATATGAGGAAGGCGTGCGGGAATCCATCAGGGGCACCCTTGACGGCGTGGCGGGCGTGTTCGACGAGATAGGCGAAGTCAACGCGCGATCATCCGAAAGCCTGATGGCCGCCGTAAACTCACAGCTGGGATATTGGCAGGACTACGAAACGAACCTTGACACCTTGAAAGGGCGCTTTGCGGAGCTCGGCATTTCCGAAGCGATCATCGACCAGTTTGCGGACGGCTCCCTCGAAAGCGCGGAAATCATGGCCGGACTGGTTAGTATGTCGGATACGGAGTTGCAAAACCTCGCCGGAACGGCAAGCGAAGTAGACGGCATCAAAGAAACCATCGTGGGTGAGCTGACAGAAACCCGGCTGGGACTGGATGCGGAGTATCAGACGATGGAGGAAGAATTTGACGAGCTGATAGCCTCTTTCAACCAGCAGGAAGCCGCCCGCGCAAACGTGGCTGCGACTGCCACGGGCGTTACCTCCGAACTGTCCGCGCTGTATGAGGATGTATCGTCATTGGTGAGTGCGATCAACTCAACCATGGCCGGGACCGGGAAAAGCCTGTCCTTCTCCACCCCGAAGCGAGTAAAAACCCTGATTGACGGTTCCAACGCTGACGGCCTCGACTATGTGCCCTTTGACGGCTATATATCGGAGCTGCACAAAGGCGAAGCCGTATTGACGGCAAGGGAGGCCGAAGTGTGGAGGACTGGCGGCGCGTCCATCGACTATAAGGCCCTTGCCTCCGCCGTGTGGGCTTCGGCCCCCCGTGATCTGTTCGCAGGCATGCCCGCCCCGCAGGTCAACGTAGAAGTGGGGCTGAACGGAGAAAACCTCGTGGAGTATGTGAGCACCCAGCAGCAGCTTAATCTTCAATCCTATGGCATGAGCAAGTGGCAACCCAGATAAAGGGGGCTTTCCTGTGGAGCATGACGGGCTTGTAATCTACATGGCAAACAAGTACTTTCCGCTATGCGACGCTGCTACAGACTTTGACGACCTTGTGCAGGCCGGGCGGCTGGGCATCATGCGCGCGCAGGCCACATACAACCCCGGAAAGGGCGCTTTTTCAACGTGGGCCGTATTCCATATCAAAAACGAGTTCAGACAGCTTTTGCCACGCATGCGGCCCATAAGCCTTGACGCGGAGGTTGGGGAGGATGGCGTGCCGCTGGTGGACCTCCTGCCGGCCATAGGCGAGGGGCCGGACAAACGCATGGAGCGGCAGGCAGTGCGGGAAACCGTGCGAGAGCGCGTGGACCTTCTGCCGGAAGAACAGCGGCAGGCCGTCACCCTGCACGATCTGGAAGGGCGCAGCATGGAGGAAACGGCGGAGGCGTGCGGGAAACCCCGGCCCCTTGTGGTGTCGTTGCGCCTCTCCGCTTTCGCTACCCTCCGCCGTGACCGCGTTATGAAAGAGCTTGCAGGGCTGGACCGCCGCACAAACTGGCACATGCACAAGGGCCTCAAAGCATGGCAAAGCGATTGGACAAGCAGCACGGAAGCGCTGGCTTTCTGGCGGTTAAGCAAGCAATAAAAAGGGGGCGGGCGTTGTGCCCGTCCCTTCTTTCACTCCCGAACCATCCTTCGCTGTACGAACCAGTATATATGCGTCATGGTCCTTTCGCTCTTGATGTTCCCCAGCATTTCGACGATCCGCGCAAGGTGGTAATCCCGGTTGCTTTCCTGCGTTGCCTGTGGTATAATACGGATGTTGACTTCCGCTTTCGTCCCTCGCGTGTTGGCCGCACGCGAGGGGCTTTTTTTACGCGTTCCTGCTGGCATACTTGCACACCCCCACCGTCTTACCGTCCAGCACGGCCACCCCGGCAGCGTCCACGGGAACCAGAAGGGCCGCCCGGAGGATGTCGTGCTTGTGCTGCTGGTGAATGTCGGCAAATGCCTTGCCCAGCTTGACCAGATAGGCCGTGATGCAGGCCCGCGCGTTCTCAAGGTTGAAGGTGTAGACCCGCTCGCCCTTGGGCTCCGCCCAGGCCAGTTTTAGGGCCGTTACGAAGGTGTACCGCGTGCCCCGGCGAATCTCCCATGCCCGGCACATGATGGACCGAAGGTTGTACTTCATTGGTTCATTCCCCTTTCTTTATTGGTGCCCGGCGCGGGGTGGCGTTACTTACTTCGGCGGCTCTTGCGCCTCTTTCGTATCCGTTCCCCGTCTTGCCTTGCCTTCTTGTCGGGCTTGCGCCCTTCGTCTGCCTTGGCCGGGCCTTGCGGTTTGGGTTTCTTCCCTTACCGTGATTAAAGTATAGCATATAGAGCACTATATATCAATAGACAAAAGGACAGAATATAGCGCACTATATTTGTGCATTTTGTATATTGCGCACTATATGAATTTATGGTATCATGGTATCGGTGGAAAAGCGAATGAAAGGAGGTTCGCCCATGGCATACACAAAAGCACAAGGCGAAGCCACGCAACGGTATATATCCAAAAACCTTGAAGAAGTCCGCTTTCGCGTCCGTAAAGGCGAAAAGTCCACCCTGCAAGCAGAGGCGCGGGAGCAGGGGCAGAGCATGGCGCAGTACATCATACAGGCCGTGAACGACCGGGCAGGGCGGCAGGTCCTTACCCCGGCAGGCCAGGCGGAGGAATAAGAACAGCCGCGCGCGGCATCGTATGGAGAGAAAGGGGGCGCGTTTATGACGCTGGTGGAAAGAATCACGCAGGAGGCAAAGGACTTGCAGCCGCAGGCCCAGCAGCAGGTGCTTGACTTTGTGTCCTTCCTCAAGATGAAAGAGCAAAAGGCCATAGAAGCCGACATGGAGGCCATCGTCTCTGAAAACCTGCCCGCGTGGAAGGAGCTTGCAAAATGATCTGGTTGCCCACGGTTGAAAACGTGCTGCTGCTGCATCAAAAGCTGATCGACCGTTCCGGCGGCTCTGCTGGCGTGCGGGACCTGGGACTGATCGAAAGCGCCCTTGCCCGCGCAGAAGCGGCTTTCGGCGGGGTAGAAGCCCATCAGGGGACCATCCGCAAGGCCGCCGCTGTCGGCTGTGGACTGACGCAGAATCACGGCTTTGTGGACGGAAACAAGCGCATAGGCATGGCCGCTATGCTGCTGATCCTCCGCCGCAACGGGGTAAAACTGGCCTACACGCAGGCGGAGCTTGTCACGCTGGGCCTTGAGGTCGCACAGGGCAAGGCCGATACTGAACAGGTCGCCGCGTGGATTGCCCGGCATCGTACCACGGCGGAGGAATAAGAACAGCCTTTGCGGTGCCCTGATGACCCACAAGCTACCCCACAAGGTACCCCACAAGGTACCCCACAAGCTACCCCTATTTATAACAACAACAATAATAATAATATTGTTGGTGTAATAAATAGGCGCTCTGATGACCCACAAGCTACCCCACAAAACCGACATTGGTTTTTTGGAACCGATACCCCACGGCGGAGGGGTGCATGAAAATGCACGCATTTTCGGAGCTAGTTATAACTAGTTCAAAAACGCACGTAGAAGGCCCCTTCCTGCCCTTGCAAGGGGTGTGCTTGTAGTTTGTCCCAAGAGCCAGACAAAGGGCCTTTAAGGTGCCTTGCAGGCCGAATACTGCCCATTCCCGAAAAGGGGGTGGGCTTTTTGGTGATCGCCCATCAGAAGAAGAATTGAAGCAGAATTGAAGCAGAAAAACGGCCTCGTCCGTCGTTGCTTCCGAACAGGGGCTTTTCCCTTGCGCCAAAACTACACCAAAAACACACCAAAAAGCCTTTGGTGCGCTATGTTTGGCGCGTAGTTTTTTCGGAGTTTTCCCCTAAAAAGGCGAGCTGTGGAAATTCCGCATGTTTCCGCATACGTTCCACACTTTAATGCATGCCGAAACCCGTTGATAAATAAGCGTTTGCGCTATATTTCCGCAGTTTCCACACCAGTGTAATATATGGGTTTAATATATAGTTAGTTATGCTTAACTTTTGACAGTAGTTTTGACAGTAATTAGAATGAACTTACATGGTCTTTGATGATCTATCCTTGTAGGGAATCTTTATAAAATAAGCACTCTGTGATGCTCCCTGATTCTTGATAATCCATAAGCGCATAACTGGCAGTGTTGGGGTCAGGAGTTCGAATCTCCTATGCTCCACCAGCAGAAAACCCTTGAGCCATAAAGGCTTGAGGGTTTTTTGTCCCTTGTGATGGAATAATAAGGCGCGCTTTGAGCGGCGTTCGCAAAAAAAACGGATATTGTTCACCGTGTGTTCAAACGGACTTTTAACTCTGTCATAGCTTCGGGCCTTATCATCTGGTTACGCTCTAACAGCGAAATACGATCAGGAGTGATGAACCATGAAGGACAGAAGTATTCGCGCGTTGACCCGCGCGGCCCTCGTGACGCTGGCGGTGATGCTGCTGGCATCCTGCGCCGTGGCGGAGGCGGTCGAAGTTCAGACCGCGGACCCGTATATCGAGCTGAGCACGCAGTACCCGGCTATGACCGTGAAGGCGGGCGACAGCCTGAGCTTCTCGCTCAGCCTTGACAACTACAGCGGCACATCCCAGGACATCACGCTGTCCGTGGAGGAGATTCCCGAGGGTTGGGAGGGCTCCTTCAGCGCTGGAAGCCGTCAGGTCAGCGTTGTGCATGTGCGCAACGAGGAGAGGGATGACACGGTGACCTTCTCCCTGGACGTTCCGCTGGAGGCGGCGGACGGCGACTACATCGTCAGCCTCAAGGCGCAGGGCGCCAATATCTCCGACACCATGGAGATCGCCCTGACCGTCAGCGCCGAGGAAATCGGGGAGAGCAGCTTCACCGCCGAATATCCCTCTCAGGAGGGGGACGCGGACACGGCCTTTACCTTCAGCGCCACCCTGATTAACAACACCCTCTCCAGCCAGACCTACTCCTTTACCGCCAATCCCCCCACAGGTTGGCAGGTGAGTTTCCTGCCCTCGGGCGAGACGACCAAGGTGGCCGCGCTGGACGTGGAGGCGCGCACCACGCAGGCGGTGGATATCTCCGTGACGCCGCCGGAAAACGTCGAGGCGGGCACCTATGAGATTCCCTGCACCGCCACCTCCGTGGGCGAGACGATGACCATCGACCTGTCGGTGACCATCACCGGCTCCTACGCGCTGGACCTCTCGACCCCCAGCGGCCGGCTGAGCCTGGATGCCTACGCCAACCAGGAGAGCGCCGTGCAGCTGAGCCTGACCAACACCGGAAACACCGACCTGACCAACGTCAACCTCACCTCCAGCGCGCCCTCCGGCTGGACCGTCCGCTTCGCCAACGAGACCATCGACCTTATCGAGGCGGGCGCGACGGTTGAGACCACGGCCTACATCACGCCGGGCGAGGAGGCCATGTCGGGGGATTATGTGACCACCCTGACGGCCCGCAGCAGCGACGCCAGCGACAGCGCGGAGTTTCGCATCACCGTCAAGACCGAGACCAAATGGGGCCTGACGGGCGTGGGCATCATCGTGGTGCTGGCGGTGGTCATCATCGTGGTCATGCGCAAATACGGGAGGCGCTGAGCATGGCTGGCACGATCATCGAAACCAGGGGCCTGACCAAGCGCTACGGCGCGCTGACGGCGGTGGATGACCTCAACCTCAGCGTCCGGCAGGGCGAGATCTTCGGCCTCCTGGGCCCCAACGGCGCTGGCAAGACCACCACGACCCTCATGCTGCTGGGCCTGACCGAGCCCAGCGCGGGCACGGCCTCCATCTCGGGCGTGGACTGCACGCGCAACCCCATCAAGGTCAAGCGCTTCGTGGGTTACCTGCCGGACAACATGGGCTTTTACCCCGACATGACCGGGCGGCAGAACCTGCGCATGACCGGCGCGATGAACGGCCTTTCGGGAGATTTCCTGGAGGCGCGCATTGAGGAGCTGGTGGCGCGCGTGGGCATGACGGAGGCTGTGGACCGCCGGGCGGGCACGTACTCCAAGGGCATGAAGCAGCGCCTCGGCATCGCCGACATCCTCATCAAGGACCCGGATGTGCTCATCATGGACGAGCCAACCAACGGCATCGACCCGGAGGGCATGCACGAATTGATGGCGCTGATCCGCGAATTGGCGGACAAGGACGAAAAGACCATCCTGATCTCCTCACACCAGCTTCACCAGATCCAGCAGATCTGCGACCGCGTGGGCATCTTCGTCCACGGAAAGCTGGTCGCCTGCGGCGAGATCAGCGAGCTGGGCAAGCAAATGGAGCAGGAGGGCGGCTTCAGGCTTGAAGTGGGCGCGCAGCCCGCGGGCGAGAAGCTGACGCAGGCGCTTTCGCAGATCGAGGGCGTGGAGGCGGTGGAGGAAAACGGCGAGACCTTCATACTCCGCTCCACCCGGGACGTATGCGACAATGCCGCAAAGGCCCTGCTGGCGCAGGGGTTTCATTTGACCTGCCTGAGGGCGTGCGGCAGCGATTTGGATGAAATTTATTCCCGATACTTTGTAAAGGCAGGTGAGCAGCATGAAGGCAGCCGCGGCAACCGCATCTTCCGCCATCGCAGGGACAAGGCCGGGGCGTGAACGGGGCGGGTTTTCCACGCTCTATCAAAAGGAGCTGGCCGATCATTTTCACAGCGCGCGCTTCAAGCTCGTCTTTGCGCTTCTGATCCTGACCAGCCTGGCGAGCCTCTACGGCGCCCTGAGCAGCATCTCCGACGCGACCTTCTCAAGCAGCGAGTACCTGTTTCTGGCGCTCTATACCGCAAGCGGCAGCTCCATTCCTTCCTTCGCGTCCTTCCTGGCCTATCTCGCGCCTCTGGCCGGGCTGGCCCTGGGCTTTGATGCTATCAACCGCGAGCGCACGCAGGGCACGCTCAACCGCCTGATCTCCCAGCCCATTCACAGGGACGCGGTCATCAACGCCAAGTTCCTGGCGGGAACGACGGTGGTATTCATGATGATCTTCTTCGTGGGGATCATGGTCGGCGGCCTGGGACTTGCGATTCTGGGCATCCCGCCTGAGGGCGAGGAGCTGCTGAGGCTTCTGTCCTACCTGGCGCTCACGGCGGTCTACACCGCCCTGTGGCTGGGCCTGGCCATCCTCTGCTCCACCCTGTGCAGGCACGCGGCGACCTCGGCGCTCATCGTCATCGCCGTCTGGATCTACCTGACGCTCTTTGCCAGCATGGTCGTCAGCATCATCGCAAACATCGCCTATCCGCTGGAGGGCATCCAGGGTTACTATAACATGTACAGCAACTATGAGCTCCAGCTCAACCTCGAGCGCATCTCGCCGTATTATCTCTACTGCGAGGCGGCTACCACCCTTCTCAACCCCAACGTCCGCACCATCGGCATCACCACGCAGGCGTCGGTATCGGGCGCCATCGCCAGCTACCTGTCCTTTGACCAGAGCCTGCTGCTGGTCTGGCCGCATCTGACGGTCATGCTGGCGCTGACGATGGCGGCGTTCACGGTTTCCTATATCTCCTTCATGCGCCAGGAGATCCGCGCCTGACGCGCAGACAGACAGGCGCCCGTCCTGGGTTTCGGGACGGGCGCTTTTCATTCGGTTGGGAGCAGCGCGGTCACGGCCAGCCGGCCCGGGGCCGTCTCGGCGGCGCTGAGCTTGCCCCGGTGGGCCGCGACAACCGCCTGGGCGATGGACAGGCCGATGCCGTATCCGCCGCAGTTTGAGGCACGGGAGCGGTCGCCGCGATAGAAGCGGTCAAACATGTTTTCCAGCATCTCCCGCGAGAGGCTCTCCACGGCGTTTTCCACGCACAGACGGATAAAACGGCCCTGCCGCTGCAGCGTGAGGCAGACGGTATCGCCCTCGGAGGAGTACTTCAGCGCGTTGTCCAAAAGAATTTCTACGAGCTGGCAGAGGTTTTTCTCGTTTCCCACGAAGGAGAGCATGGGTTCGACCTGGATGCTCAGCCCCCGGCCGCGGGTCTTGGCCAGCGCCTGAAAGGACTCGGCGGTTTCCCGGACCGCGTCGGAGAGCGGAAACTCGATCATCTCCATCCGTTCCTCCTCCTCCAGCCGGGAGAGGCTGATGAGGTTGCTGGTCAACTCCGCCAGGCGGGTGGCCTGTGCCTGGATGTCCTCGAGCCATTCGTTCTTTCCCAGCTCCATGCGCAGGATCTCCAGGTCCGCGCCGATGATGGTGATGGGCGTTTTGATTTCGTGCCCGGCATCGGTAATGAAGCGCTTTTGTTTGCGGTAGCTCTCGGCGATGGGGCGGATCATGCGCCCGGAGAGGAGCCAGACCAGCACGAACACCGCGGCCATGCCGGCGGCGGAGATGCCGATGCTGCTGAGAAGCACGCTGCGGAAGCCCGCCAGTATGCGGCCGCAGTCCAGGAAGGTGATGAGGGCGCCCCCTTCGGCCTCGTGGCGGGCGAAGCGGTAGTCCTGCACGAAGCCGGAAGCCGCGCCGCTTTCATAGGCGGCCAGGGCGTAGCCGGCCGCGGCGGACTCGTCCACGGCGAAGATCTGCTCGGCGTTGATCGAGGTCACCTCACCCTGCGCATCCACGACAGCGGAGAAGAAGCGGATCTCGTAGGGAAGCTCGGGCGATTTGTAGCGCTCGCCGGCGCTCTGCCACTCCATGGCCTGCTCTGGCACGGGCAGCTGGCCGGAAAAACCGCTCAGAAGGGCGAGCACGCTGTCGGCGTCATGGACGATGCCCTGGTAGTTGAGGATGTTGACGATCCCCAGAATGACGGTGAGCACCAGCAGCACCGAGAGCATGCTCACGAGGATGAACTTGACGCGCAGCTTGCGGATCATGGGATCTCCTCCAGCGAATAGCCGGCGTTGCGGGCCACGCGGATCTGCACGTTGGCCCCCAGCGAGGAGAGCTTCTTGCGCAGGTAGGAGATGTAGACCCAGACCACGTGCACCTCGGCCTCAGTGTCATAGCCCCACACCTTTTCGAGGAAGCGCTCGGTGGGGATGAGCCTGCGCTGGTTGGAGAGCAGCATCTCCATCATCTGGAACTCCTTGTTGGTCAGCCGGAAGCTCCCCGAGGGCGTGGAGAGCTCATAGGTGGTGCAGTCCAGCGTCAGGTTTCCCATGCAAAGGCGGTTGGTTTCCATCCCGCGCGGGCCGCGGGTCATGGCGCGGAGCCGCGCCAGCAGCTCCTGAGGGCTGAAAGGCTTGGTCATGTAGTCGTTGGCGCCGCTGTCCAGCCCCCGGACCTTGTCGCGCACGTCCGACTTGGCGGTGAGCATGAGGATGGGCAGCGTGACGCCACCCTCCCGCGCCCGGCAGAGCACCTCGATGCCGTCCATGCCCGGCATCATGATGTCGAGGATGGCGGCGTCGTAATTGCCCGATTTCAGGTATTCCAGCGCCTCGGCGCCGTCGCGCACGGCGTCGGCCTCATAGTTGTGCTTTCGTAAAATCGTGACGATGGCACGGGCCAGGGACGCCTCGTCCTCGGCCAAGAGAATCCTCATTCCTATCCCTCCCGCCCCATTGTAGGCGCGCCGTGTGAAGGAAAGGGGAAAAACAGGTGAAAACCGGGAGAAGCGGCGGCTGCTTGCGCGGCGGCGCATGCGCATGGTATACTGTGTCCGTGAGCACGGCACAAAGGAGGCGCGGAGGCATGAACATTTCACCTGCGGCGCGGCGGGCGGCGGCGCTGGGATGCGCGGCGCTGTGCGTGGGCTGTCTGGCTGCGCTTGCCGGAGGAACGCGCGAGACGGGATACAGCTACTGGTGGGCGGTGGCGCTGGCGGCGCTGTGCGCGGCGGGGGCGCGGTGGTTTTCGCTGACGGACCGGCGCGAGCGGCGCTGCTTCGGCGCGCTGGGCGCGCTGCTTGCGGGCGCGCAGGCGCTGGGGATGCGCCTGGAAAGCGCCGGGTATTCGGGCGTGCCGGCGCTCCTTCTGTGCCTGGGCGCGGCGGCGGGCGCGGGGCCGGCGGTGGGATATGTGCTGGAGAGGGCCTGGCGCGCGCTGTGCGCGCTGAAGCCGGCCGCCGGAAAGAACGGGCGCGCGGCTGCCTGGAGGTATGCGGCGCTGATCTTCGTGGCGTGGCTGCCGGTGCTTCTGGCCTATTGGCCGGGAATCTCCGCCTATGACATCTATACCCAGCTGGACGAGATCTTCTCCGGCCAGTACACCAACCGAAACCCCCTGCTTCACACGCTGCTGCTGGGCGGCTTTTTTCGCCTGGGTCAGCGGCTGGGAAGCGAGGCCGTGGGCTATTCGCTCTTCATGCTTTTTCAGATGGCCTTCATGGCCGCCGCCTACGGCTCGGCGGTGGCGTATCTCAGGCGCATCGGCGCCCCCCGCGCGCTGTTCGTCGCGGCGCTGGCGCTCTTTGCCCTGCTGCCGATCCATTCCATGCTCAGCATCAGCGACACCAAGGACGGCTTTTTCGTCGCGCTGCTCATCCTGCTTTTGATTCGCTTTCACCGCCTGCTCAAAGACCCTTCGCTCCTGGGAAAAGCCGGGTTTGTCGCGGGGTTTCTGGCGCTGGGCGCGCTGATGTGCCTGATGCGAAACAACGCATTCGCAGGGCTGCTCCTCGGACTTGCCGCGGGGCTGTGGGCGGTCGGGCCCGGAAGGCGGCTGCGGCTGTTGGCGCTGATGGCGGGGACGCTGGTGCTCTACGCGGGTGCGCTCGGCGGCCTCAAGGCGGCCTTTGACGCATCCGGCAGCCTCGCCACGGAGCTGGTGAGCGTGCAGAGCCAGCAGCTGGGGCGCGTTTATACCTATTATCATGAAAGCGAGCCGGAGGACAGCTACGAGATCTCCATGTGGCTGCCCACGGTGGAGGATTACACGCCCTATACGGCCGACCCGCTCAAGACTTTCGCCATCGTCAACAAGCCCGAGCGCATGTGGGGGTTTCTCAAGCTCTGGGGCCGGGTGGGGCTTGAGCATCCTGTGACCTATCTGGACGCCTGGCTTTTTACCACCAAGGGCTACTGGTCCCTCAGCGACACCACTCACGCGCACATCTATGGGGAGGGCGGGGAAACGCACCTTGGCTACCTGCTGAGCAATCAGGTGGAGCCGCATGGGCTGGCGTCGCCCGGCTTCCTGCCGGGGCTGCGGGCGGAGCTGGAACGGCTGTTCTCCGCCAACGAATACCAGGCGGTTCCCGTTTTGTCGCTCCTGTTTGCGCCGGCGCTGTGGGTATGGCTGACCGCGTTCGTGGCCGCGGCCGCGCTTTGCGGGCGGGACCGGCGGACGCTGGCGTTGACGGCGCTGGCGGCGGGCTGTTTTCTGCCGATGCTCTTTGGCGCGTGTGTGCTGATCCGCTATGCCTATCCGCTGGTGGCGGCCATGCCGCTGGTGCTGGGATGCGCCCTTGCGCAGAGAAGGGAGGATGCCCACCGATGACGTATGTGCGCCTTGCGGTGCTGCTCGTATCCTACTGGGGCTATTACAGGGCCCTGTGCGTGTGGACACGCATGGAGCGGACCTTCATACCGATGTTTGTGCTGTCAGCGCAGGCGGTGCTGATCTTCCTGGCGGGTCTTGCCGGGGGAATGTACCCGATGGCCTGTGCCTTGTATTTCGGAGGCTGCGCGGCGCTTGCGGCCAGCTTTATCCCGCGCCTCGGCGGCGGGCGCAGGGCGGACTACCCGCTGGGTCTCTGGCTTTTGATGGCGCTGACCGCCTATGCCGTCTTTCTGCTGCGGGGAAAGCTGCTGACCTACAACGATGATTTTTCCCACTGGGGGCTCATCGCAAGGGTGTTGCTTGAAAACGATGCCCTTCCCGGCACGCAGGATGTGCTGGTGACCTTCAGCTCCTATCCGCCCGGGACGGCTTGCCTCATCTATTATGTCTGCCGCATGGTGACGGGCGGCGCGGCCTGCGAGTGGGGGATGATGATGGCGCAGGCGGCGCTGGTGCTCAGCTGCGTGGCGCCGCTCACGGCGCTGGTGAAGAAGGCCCTTTGGTGCGCCCTGCCTGCGGCGCTGGTGATGGCGTGGTTTTGCATCGGCACCGGCGTGGGGCTGTGCGAATTGATGGTGGACAGCGTGATGCCCATGATGGCGGTGGGCTGCATCGCCTTCATCGCGCGCAATGCGCGGGAGGAGAGCGGGCGCTTCTGGGAGGCCGCGCTGCTTGCGCCGCTGGGGCTTCTGGTGCTGGTGAAAAACAGCGCGTTCCTCTTCGCCGCCTTTGTCCTGCTTTCTTACCTTGCTTTCAGGCGGCCGCGGACGGTTCGGGGATGGCTGAAGGCGCTGGCGCTTGTTTTGCCCATGGCGCTCCTACCGCTGTGGCGGGCGTATGCGGTCCGGGTGGACCCGGGGGCGCTGAGGAGCATGCACGCCATGTCCGGGGATTATTTCGGAAGGATTCTGGCGGACAAGACCGTGCAGGACGTGCTGGACACCGTCCATCTGCTCAAGGAAAGGACGATGGGCGAGGGCTACGTGGCGTTCGTACTCGCTGCCGGGCTGGTCGCGGCGCTGGCGTTGAGGCTTGCGCGCGTGCGGCTGGATGCGCATGCGCGGCTGCTGCCGTGGCTCAACATCCTCTTTTACGGCCTGTACCAGTTCGGGCTGCTGTGCATGTATGTCGTCAGCATGCATGTGGTGGAGGCGTCCCTGCTGATTCAGTATGAGCGCTACGAGAGTTCCATCCGCCTGCTGATAACGGGCGTCCTCATTGTCTACGGCCTGTGCGCTGCGCAGACCATGGGAAGCAGATATCCGCGGGCACGGCTGGCCGCCTGCGCGGCGGCGCTTGCGGTATGCGCGGGGTGTGTGGCGGTCGGGCAGCCGTCCGTGGAGGCGCTGCGGCCCGAGGATCAGTCCCGGAGCCTGCGTGTGAGGATGGAGGCCGTGCTGGACGGCTGCCCGCGCGGCGCGGACCTGCGCTATCTGCAGGCCATCTCCTCGCCCGACCTGCGGGCCGATGCGCACTACTGCGCACGCTATCTTCTGTGGAATCCCAACGTACGAACCGCCAACGTTTATGAGGGCGTTTACGACGAGGCGTGGTATGAGAGCGCCTGGCGGGACTATGATTATCTCATTGTCCTGGACCATTATCCGGCGGTGGACGCCTTTGTTGAGCAGCATTATCCCGATCAGGCGGGGCAACAGGTCATTGCACTGCAATAAACGGAAAGACGGCGCGAAGCGGGTATTGCCCCGCTTCGCGCCGCCATTTTGTATACGTTTGTCAGATCACGAACTGCTCCATGTACCGTTTGGAAAGGCGCAGGGAGTTCAGCACCTTTTCGGGGCTGCCCTCGAAGGCGCGGTCCTCGACCTCGATGCAGGTATAGCCGTCGTAGCCGATATCGGTCAGCGCCGACACGTAGCGGCCCCAGTCCACATCGCCCAGGCCCGGCAGCTTGGGGCTCATGTAGTCCAGCGGATAGGCCATGGTGCCCACCTGGCGCAGCTTGTCGGGATAGAGCTTGATGTCCTTGTAATGGACGTGGAAAATCCTGTCCTTGAACGCATAGAGGGGCTGGATGTAGTCCATCATCTGCCAGACAAAGTGCGACGGATCGTAGTTGATGCCCAGGTTGGGGGAGGGCAGGAGCTCAAATACCCTGCGCCAGATGGCCGGCGTGGTCATGAGGTTCTGTCCGCCCGGCCACTGGTCGGGGCCGAAGAGCATGGGGCAGTTTTCGATGGCGATTCGCACGCCCAGCTCCTCGGCAAGCCTGAGGATGGGCGGCCACACCTGGCACATGATATCGAGGTTCTCCTCCACGGTCTTGGCCTGGTCGCGGCCGATGAAAGTTGTCACCAGGTTCACGCCCAGACGGTGGCTGGCGCGGATCACCTTCTTGAGGTGCTCCACGGCGGCGGCGCGCTTCTCCAGATCGCCGTCCAGGGTGTTGGGGTAGTACGCCAGGGCGGAGATCTCCACCCCGCGCTCCTTGAGATAGCTGTGGATATAGCGCACCTGCTCGTCGTCCAGCGCGTCCACGTCAATGTGGCTCACGCCCGCGTAGCGGCGCTCCGCCTTCCCGGCGGGCCAGCAGGCCACCTCCACGCACTGGTAGCCCATTTCCGCGGCGGCGTCCACCATGCCTTCAAACGTCCAGCCGTCCAGTATCGCGCTTACAAAGCCCAGTTTCATAATGGCAAGTACCTCCCGTTTTTCGGATGCTTGGGGTAATTTATACGGAGTCGCGGAGCACAAGCTCCGTTTCCAGCAGAAAATGACGCGGCTCGTCCGAGGCGGGGTTCATGATGCGCTCGGAGAGCACCTCGCAGGCCATATAGCCCAGCTGAAAGCGCGGCAGGCTGACGGCCGCCACGCT